>NZ_JBYTBO010000002.1:400527-505488 GCF_058789255.1 Pseudomonas sp. FW215-R2 | reverse complement strand
CCGGGCGGCGGTGGCTACAACGAACTGCGCATCGAAGACAAAAAAGGCGCCGAACAAATCTTCATCCACGCCCAGCGGGACTGGGATGAAAACGTTGAGCACGACCAGAAAATCCGCGTTGGCAACGAACGTCACGACACCGTGGTGAAGAACACCTACACCGAGCTCAAGGCCGAAGAACACCGCACCACGATTTCCGACCGCAAGATCGAAGCGCGGATGGACGACCACCTGACTATTGGTGAGAGCCAGCATGTGAAGCTTGGTACGGCGCAACTGACCAGTGCCGGGAAAGAGATACACATCAAGGCGGGGGACAAGATTGTCATTGAGGCGGGGACTGAGCTGACGATTCTCGGCGGCGGCAGTTTTATCAAGCTGGATGGCGGTGGTGTGACGGTGGTTGGGCCGGTGGTGAAGATTAATGCTGGCGGGTCGGCTGGGTCGGGGACCGGGATCGGGATCAAACCGCCGGTGCTGCCGGGGGCGGCGGATAAGGATAAGGCGGGGAGTTTGATGGATCAGGCGTTGTTGAATGCGCCTGAAGAACAGGTCAAACGCAAGCCGAAACGAATGCTCAATTTTTCCGGGTAAGACATCGACGGCAATCCAAGCCACCAGGGATCAGAATTCAGGTAATTGGTAATGACAGAGACAACGAACAAAGTTCAAAAATGGTCGTATCCCCTGAAGGTAGGGACAGCCGAAGCGACCGATCCGCAGCAGTTCTACAAAGCGTTAGCTAAAGCAAAAGATGGTTACTACCCATTGGGGGCCAATGGTCTTTGGCATGGTGGTGTTCATTTCGATGAGGCTTCGGGATTGGTCAACGATCTCACAGAGGTCAGGTGCATCGCTGATGGAGAGGTCGTCGCCTACCGTATTGACGAGAAATATCCGACTTCTGATTTTGGCTCGACGCACTCGGTTTATTCGACGGGGTTTGTGTTGGTGAAGCATCGACTTGAGCTTCCGGCACCTTCTACGCCGGCTCCTGCTACCGGTGCGGCTGCTGCGCCCGGGCCGAGCCTGACGTTCTTCAGTCTCTATATGCACCTACTTGATTGGGAAACCTACAAAGCGAATCCTTCGCTTAAGCCACCGGGTTTCTGGGGGAAAGGTCTTTATCAAGTAAAGGAAAATCTACGAACCAAATCATTGGGGCTTAGGGTTCGTGAAGGCAATTCGTCTCAAACACCTATTTTGGCCGTACTACCCCGTGGCACTAAGGTTCTCACCAAACCGGCACCACCTAACCAAGACTGGCTCGCAGTAGTAAGCGTGACGCCTGAGTTCCCCAGCTTGGCTGTCAACACTGGATGGGTATTTAAGGGGCAAATGAAACATCTGGGGGGTGAGAGCTACTTGGTAGGAGAGGAAGCTCAAGACGCGCCTCCAGATCAGAAGAGCGGTGCCAACGTTCGCGATGCGACCAGCGGTGGGCAGCCTATCGCGTTTTTACCTGCGGGTACGCAGATCAGAATTAGCGATGAACAAGCCGCGAGGAAGTATCGAAAGCTAGTTGAGATTGTAGGTGGTCAGCCTATTCCCGCACTCGAGGCTAGTAGCGACGGTAAATTGCCTGGATTTGTTTGGCTTGAAGATTTGGAAGCCAAGAACGAGCCACATGCCCCTATTGGGCAGGTAGTTCCACTGCCTCAGGCCTACAAAGTTAAGGCCGGTGAGGTGTTGGGGCATGTTGGAAAATATCAGACCCATGCAGATGCCGCTCCGAAAAATTTATTACACCTGGAAGTTTTCAGCTGTGAGGACGTGGAATCTTTTACTAGTAAAAGTGAAAAGAAGGCTGTCGGCCTTCCCGCTGCTGAAAAGACATTAGTCAAGATACCAGTAGATACTTGGTTAGTTACTCATGCACCACATATGAATGCCGCGACTCCTCCTAAAGCAGCAGATCCAGGCAACAAAGTGGGCTATGACTTCTATATTCCCGTTGGACTGCTTGAAGCATTACCCGCGGAGAAAAAGATCAAAGAATCTGTTGTGATGGGTACATCGACCTCCACTACCTATTGGTGGCGCTTGGATGGGTTGTTAGGTGGCAAAGATGGTAATGGAATTGATGGGTGGTTTGCAGAACCTGACACAGTACTCTCCCGGCACTCTCCTTTTGAATGGAATGGTTTCACCTTTATTGACGAAACCACGAGCAATGTCGACCACCTAGCAGCTTTTCTGCATGCTCAAGAGAATCTCGATGAGCAAGAGCGTGAGTCGTATCTACCGAATGTAGAGACCGCCCTAGCTGGCTCTGTTAACGAGACGTTGTACAAGATTCTCGACAGGAATGGAGATAAAAAACTCGCGCCTTCTGAAATTGCTGAGGCGTTGGGCAAACCATGGTTCTCTCAACCTATATCGCAGATGGTGACGCGTTATGAGAATGAATGGGAGTACAAAAAAGAAAAATGGGATGCGTTAGATGAAATTATTGGCCACAGCGATTCTGACCCTCATAAAACTTGGGTCGAAGAAAAGGTGCGAATTGAACGGTTAAGTTGGTGGGCGAAGCTGGTTGGGCAGCATGGAATTACTAGCGAGTCCCGTGTGCAGCATATTAATCCCGTTGGTCTCATTTCATCTTTCGCACACAGCGCTGGGTGTAATTGCTCTGAAATAATTACGAAGGAGCAAATGAAGCTGATAGCTCCATTAGCAACACAGGCTAATATTAATAAATATACCGACTTGCTTACTGAGATGTATGCAACGGCAGGTATTGTCACCTGTATTAGTAAGGCACATGTTCTTGCTCAAATGTTGCACGAAAGTGGCAGTCTTCGACTTACGGTTGAAGGTGTTAATGGTACTCCGGATTATGCGCCATATATCGGTCGAGGGCTCATTCAGATTACCTATGAGGAAAACTATAAAGCTTATGGGCTTTTCATACATGAAAATTTCCTTGGGGCGCCCAATTACCACAAAATGGCTCAATTGCCACATAGTGTAGTTTCGGTTGGATGGTTTTGGGCTAACTATAAACGCCTGACTTCAAGCTCAGATATGGATGACTTTATTTACTGCACAGCGAAAGTAAATGGTGGGTTCAATGGCTATGACGATCGACTGCAGTTCTTGAATCTCGCACTGAAGACATTAAATATACAGGGCTGCGCTAAGCTGAATAGGTCAGGTGTTTATGAGTTGGCTGAAAGTAAAGCATACAAAGATGCTAAATTTTCATTTGCTTGGGGGCTTTGGAGCGATCCCGCAGGAGGGACTTCCGGCAAAACATCAGACCCGGCCCAAGCGATAATAGGGTATAAGCGCTTTATTGAGTTGTACAACACAAATTCTTCAGTGAGCGGCGATACAACAAAGAGATATTATGCGCCAGGTAGAACTGCGACTGTTGCGAAGCAGTATGCTGAAACCCGAATAATTGCGCTTGGAGGAACGCTTTGATGAAATTTTTATTTGTTTTGATTTTTTTGTTCGTAACCAGTGCCGCGCAAGCAGAGCCTAACTGTAAAGTCGATCTTAATGCCGACGGGATATGTGATAGCTACTCCGTATCATTACCTGCTGATGATCTCGATTTTTCGAATATAACAATAAGCATTGGTGGCACGGATGAAAAAAGAACTGGCTCCTTTGAACTCGGTAATGGTGGTCTTTCCAGCGGATACATACCAGGTGATTTTTCGCTGCTGATTGATTATCAAATACACAACACTCTAATAACAAAGTACGATTTCAGGTGGAATTTGAGTGTTAAAGATTGGGTGTTATACAAAATGTCACAGTGGGAGGAGCCTTACAGGGATGAGAAATACTCGATTGGTGGTGAGGAAGTCCCAAGTGAGGCTAAGTTTCCTCGACAGTTTGACGTGCGGCGCATTGATTGCTGTGTAAAATTTTCTCAATTTTCTGGCAATGGTCCGATTGTCAAAAATGTCGCAGAAAATAAAAAAATAATGGAAATACATAACGATTTTAAGTACATATTTAAAAAGCTGCCTGAAGGCGAAAAAAGTTCTCTGTTCTTTAAGGCTGATGCCGCTGGGGAGCGAATCAGTATTCCGAAAGATCTGATATACGAGATAGCCTTGATTGTTGGCGACGATAATGTCGTGGCGGTCAATGACTATGCTTATTATCTGTATCGAAATAAAGAACCTATCTTGGCAGCGATGCTCTTGAAGGTCATTAACCAAAAATATCCTAAGAGGGTTGTTGCTGTCCTGAATCTGGCAGATGCGTACTGGGATATAGGCATGAAAAAAGATGCGTGCCTGCTCTATAAGGATTACGCAAATAAAATGAATGAGCAGGGGAAGTCATCGCGTATACCTGCGTCGGTAAAATCTAAGCTTGATTGTCCCTGATATTAGAGATGTAAGCTTGAGGAAAGGTGGCAGATTCATTTGTTGCGCTCAGTGGCTTTGGTCTTGGTTCGGCGTTTAAATAGATCTGTCCCGCTTATTTCAGTCCCGCTTATTTCAAGGCAGAAAAATGAATAAGTGGTTTTTTTGTATTTTTTGAGCTCGTTTTCTTTTGTACATGCTAGTGAGAACCTAGTTGTGCAAAGCAAAGGTTGTGTAATGGAAGTGAAAAAAACTTCTGGCGTTTCATTTTTTAAAACTGATGACGATGTTTCATTTATTAAGTACAAGTATAAAGATGGTAGAGCAAAAAATATTCAAATGAGTTGCACGGCTATGAGCTTTGCAGATGCTGTAGCTAGTGGATTTGTGCAAGAGGCGGACGGTTTAAAAATTGGCACAGGGATGCACCCGCTATCAAAGGCCAATCGAGTTTCTGGGGAGAATTGGTCCGGTTGGGAAGGCGTATATTATTCAAATTCATACTGTTTTTACGGCAGTGTTTGAAGCCGGCAGTGATCACGTGTTCATGGTAGATACATGTGGTGACGAACAAGACATTAAGGTATTGAGAAAGCGTATGCTGTTGTTGTTCAAAGGCTCAAAACCTATCATGTTGACTATGATGATAAATAGGCAGAATTAAAAATTAAAGTAAAGATGGCGAACTTGTTTGATGGCCGGATGCTGCTCATTTCGGTGATAGAGAAACATTAACCACTAAATTGTTAGAGCATTTTTAAGGTCGTTATAGATGATTAGGCTGATTATTGCTTTGTTGTTTGCTTATACTGCTTCTGTTGTAGCTGGCCCGATTGAGTACCAACTGCTGTGCAAGATTTCTGACCAGAGCACGGATTCTAAGGTTGGACTGATTCTTTCTTTCGAAGGTGGGGCTTTTGCTATTGAGAATCCGGACCGAGGGTGTAAGTCTGATTACGTCTATAGAACATCATTGAATGAGTCTAGCGCACCCCTTATATTCTCTTACCCCACCAGCGAAGACATGGGGCTTAACTCTCAAATCATGATTTTCGCTGCTTCAATTAAAGACGGTTCAGCTGAGTATATTGGGTCCGTTCCTGCTGGTGCATCTGAACTGCAAGACGGAAGTTACAAAGATATTCAGCAGTCTGGTGGTTCAATATACGAAAGCATATATCGTATTGAGGGGCGTGAGGTATTAACGTTGACATCGGGCAAGGAGTTGATTATTTCTGGTGAACAGTGTGTCTATAAAGAAAAGAGTGGCGGTGTTTGTAAGAAAATGCGAGGCAGCTTTAAAAATCCAGTATGTGTTTTTAACTACGGTAGTCGCAAAATTCTTGCCAATGTGCAGGAGTGCTCGGATATGAGTAGAGAATTTTAAATAATAGCTGGTGATGATGAAGTTAAAGGGGGCGGATTTATTTGGCTAAAAGGACATTGTGATGAAAGTTTTGTTTCTGCTGTTCACTGGTTTTTATTTCATTGCGTTTTTTTGCCAATTGCTCAATCAGCATCTTTGGATAGCTGTGGTGTTTTAATTCCCAAGATTCCCGGTTTCAAGTTGAACGTGAGGGCAGGGGGTGGTGTGTGCTATGGCGAACTTGTTTCGAATGTCAATTTAAATCCAGATGTTTTGACAGAAGAAAATGTTTTCCTGATTGAGCCTGTTGAGTTTGAAAAGAGCTTAGCAGCATCTGGACGTTTTGATGGAAGTGGTAGATATATTTACAACTACGCTGCGGATGCTTCGTTTCAGCAAGGATTGGAAGCGGGAACGGTAGATCTTGCTCATTCGTCAGCGTCGGGTTCCGCCGAAGTCAGAGTATTAATATCTCCCTTCATGCTCTGGAATTCTGATGATGAAGTTGCCGCTGCCGAGAGCAAATTCTCTTTGGAAAAGAATGGCCTGTGGTTCGATTGCTTTTATGGGTTGAAAGGTGTGAAAGGCGCGACAGTCACATTTTCTGCATGTTTACCTAGGTCAAATCTAAAAAGTGATCCGAAGCTAGGTGATATTAAAGCGTCATTTGAGGCTGTGATGCCTAACAAGATTTAGTTAGATAAAGCGCAAAGAGGGGCGAATTTATTTGTTGCGCTCGGTTTTACGAAAATAGATTCGTCCCGTTTTTTATCTATTTTCTTCGATTCTTCGTATGGGGTCGGCCTTTCTCAAGGTGTTGTAAGGCCCGGTGGAAATTATTTTATTATGAATATTTGATATGAAATATTTAGCTTTTTTTATAGTCGGTATTGTTCCATGTTTAACATGGGCTTCTGATAGTGAAGTCTGCAATGTTCAGAAGGATTCAGTCAGTTTTATTTCCGATTGGAAAATCGGCGAAAGCAAAATTAAAGTGTTGTCGACACAAGACGGCAAGGAACTTCTAGTCGATCATGGAAGGGTCGTTTTTGTCGGCGATTTCAATGATGATGATATCGATGATTTCATCTTTGAAGCATCAACTGGTGTCGGCTCAAGCGGTGATCGAGTTTTTAGTTTTTTACTTCAGTGCCACGGGTATTTGAAGTTGATTGGCGCTAGCTACTTTGCAAAAGTTGAAGTCATGGAGTCGGGAGGCCGGCAAGAAAACGTTTTTAAAGATATCAAGGTTTATTCGTATAAGCGGGAGTCAAGCGGCAGAATAAAATACAAAGATGGAGAGCCCTTGACTACTCCGCATATTTGGCGATTCAACTCTGAGTCTCAGAAGTACGAAGGGGAGTCAGAGTAACTGGGGTCGGCGGGTAAGTATCAATGGGGATGGGTTTGTCTGTTGCGCTCTTTGGTTTTTATGGCGAGGTGTTTAAATAGATCTGCATCATTTGTTAGTTGATCAAGCTCAGGCGAGATGCTTTGCAAGCTTTTATTGATTTTCCAGGTAAACAAAGGAATGAAAGTGTTTAGATTCGGCGTTGTTTTCTTGCTGTCATTGCTGTCGTCTCTTGCCAAGGCAGAGGGAACGTTTATCGCAACGGTGCTTCAGGCAGATTTTTCCAAAGATCCAGAAATACGACTGCTCGTCAGGGTTCTCGACGTAGGAGGGGGGCCGGGTGATACCTCTATGGCTCTTCGTAAAGAGTGTCTGGAGCGGGTTAAGTCAGCCGATCGCCCCGGCCCGGACCCATGCTTTTCGATTGAAATCACCGAGAGCAAAAAACAACGGGCCATCGTTCGCCAAACGCTGCTGAATGATCCTCAGCGCTCAACCGACCCGATCTATCTGGAGATTGTTTACCAGTCTGAAGTCAGTGCGACCGATCCGACCAATCATCATAGGCGCTCTGCCTGGCTGAAGATTGAAGAGAACGGTTTCTACAATTGGAACAACGAAACCAAGCAGGCGTTGGCGGACGTTGTGTGGCCAACTGCGTCGAGTGGAGCGCTTGATCTGGTTGTGACGGATACGGATGCACTGCTCAACCTCGTTTACCGGGAGCGCATGGAACGGTTGGACGAAAATGCACAGAAAGGTCTGAGAGAAACCCAAAGGGCCTGGATGAAATTTCGCGATGCGGAGTGTCTGCCTGAGCCGAAATCGTCTAAATCGGTTTTCGGGGAGTGGTCGAACTCCTGCTTGATTCGCGCGACGATAGAGCGAGCCCGTCAATTGGCTATGGCTCCGGACAAGAGCAAACAGTGAACTAAAGCATTTGATCAACAGGTTTATGGAGTGGGTGAGTCTTGAAAGGATTGTCGCTGTTTTCAGTTTTGTGTTTTTCATGTTGTGCATTTGCAGGCAACGCACGAGGGCCGGTCGTCGATATATACAAAGCCGATGTCGCTTACGTTTCCGGAAAACTGGTCCGTTATTACCAAACGTTCGATAGCCCCTGCGTCAATATTCAGATTCTCAAGCCTGGGGGACAAGGAGCAGCGAGCGACTCGATGGAGTTCTGCGACATTGAAGGGAAGAACTTTAACAACGGCTTCACCGATGTCTCATTGGATAGGGCCACGTTTTTCGACACCGAATTGCAGTTGACCTTCAAGCTGATGTCGTTGGTTGGAGTGAATGAAACTACCGAATTATGCAAATTCCGCGTTGATGGTGAACATCTCGCTGAACCTGAATGTACGGCGCAGTAAGGGTCGTGCATTGCATATCGGTCAGCCATGCCTTCGGGGATTTAGAGTGAAAGTCGTTCCCCTGTTGTTCCTGGCGTTGACGTGGGCGTTGTCCGCAAACGCAGCGCCAGCCGGTGTCAGTACAAGCCATACAATGCCCACCGCGATGGTCGCTGCACTCACAAAGGAAGACCAAATGCCTGCCGAGAGTTTTCGCGCCATTGCAGATGGCGTGGTGAACTGGAGCGGTGGAACGATAGCTGCCGTGGTGATTGAAGATCCGAATGGCATTTGCGCGATTTACAGGTATCAAGACGGCCGGTTGGATCTGCCTTTTGACGGCGTGCCTTGTAAGTTTCTGGGGCCACCCACGCTGATGTCGGACAGAAAAACTGCTTTGCCCGATGTCGTGTTCGCCGTCGAGTTGTTTGTCCCCAACCGGGGCGGGATGGCCAATCACAAGGTCGCGTTTTATTACGATGCCGAGAAGAACGCTTATTGCGAGAGTCAGTCGCTTGCGAGTTGGTATCTGTCGGGAAATCGGGCGCTGGCTCCTGATCTTCAGGATGGACAGTGTGTAGCGGGATCGGAATAGGCCCGGGCCCCCGATCACTCATAAGGAAATGAACATGAAAAAAGCCCTTCTTCTGCTGGTCAGCCTCTTCCCCCTGATGGCTTATGCGAAGGTCACCACCGAATCATTTTGCTTCGAACTTTCACAGGACAGCCCGGTGAAGTTCGAACTGCGTACCTACTACGACTCCTCAAGCAAATGGTCAGGTGGATTCGTCAAGTATGCCAAGTCCAGCGAGCCCATCTCCATTGTGTTGACGGATTCCGAGGAGGAGATGCTCGGTCCCGACGCCCCTTGGCAGAGAGCCACAACGTGGTCTGAAGTCGTCAATGGCAAGGTTGCGGGAACCTACGATTTCGTGACTCAAGGGACGCAGATCGTCTCGATGAAGTACACGAAAAAGTCCAACGGAAAGGTTTACCACTTCTTGAATAACCCCAACATCGACTCCTCCCTAGAGTCCGGATGCGAGTGGGAGTAGGACGAGTAAATGCAATTCAAAACTCTAGTGGTTTCATTGCTTGCCCTGCTGTGGACGATCTCGGTGTGGGCCGAAACAACCACGTTCAGTCCAGCCAAAGGCGTCGAAGCGACATTGATACTCGAAGGTTCCACTCTGAATGTCGCTCTTAAAAACGCAGCGCACAGCGAGTCGCGGACAATCGATTTTCAAGCGGAAAAACCGCTGCATATGCAGATCGGCGATTTCAATTTCGACGGTATGAAGGACTTTTCTGTCTGGCAGATTGATGACGGTATGGGTACTTACTCCTACTTCAGAGTGTTCATCTACCAACCTGAGACAAACCGTTTCGAAGAGGCTAAGCCCGATTGCGGCGATGGCTTCGTCAACCTGCGCGTAGACAAAAAGCGTAAGGCGTTGCTCAGCACTTATTGGGGCATGAACGGGCCAGAGCAATGCATTACCCGATTCACCAAACGCAAGACCTGAATGGCTCAAGGAAGAACACTGTTGAAACGTTTTTTTGCGGTACCGAGTTGCGGTATGACAACACGCAGGCTGAATCAGTGGCTTTCCATTGCATTGTTGAGCACCGGCCTGTGCACTAGCGCTTTCGCCTCTACTGAACAGCAATGCCCGGCTAACAACTTCGCTGACTTCGTCAAAATCTTTTCATCGGACTCGGCGGTACAGAAAGCGTTTACTGCGTCGCCGATTAAGGCAACTCATGTCGTGGCTGAAGGCAACATACCCAAGGTTGTCGTGCGCAGCGTCAAGCATTTGCCCGCCGATGAATTGAGCGTGCTGGGTACGGAAAATGCTGCCGCGTTTAGTCTGACTACCGAGATCGAGTTTCCGAACAGGGTGGTCGTACGTGATCAGCGGGGTACCTTTTTGAAGATTTTCGTCTTCAAACACAGCGACTGCTGGGTGCTGAACAGTGTTGAAGACTGGGCGCTCGAAGCGGTGATGGATGACGTGGCTCGAACAGATCGCCCTTCACCCGGTGAGCGCGAGTTCAAAAAAGGTGTGATGTTCGATCGGCTGGTCAACAAGGCATCAGGTGAATCCGGTGTCTCTTTATACGCGGCAGCGCTGGACAGCTATGTGGACGGCGCCCGCAAAGGTTCGGCCCAGGCGGCAGTGGCGGCCGCGGGAATCAGTCTTTCCGGGCAGGCACCGCGATTGCCGAATGAACAGATTCTGGAGCTCATGAATCAGGCATTTCAGAGTAATCCCGACGATGGCGTGTTCCTCTCCTTGTTTTACTGCGATGAGGGTGAGTACGGCGATCACAAGGCCTGCATCGATCCGCAAAAATCGATGGCGACATTGGAAAGCGCCGCGCTACGAGGCTCTACCCACGCATTCCTGCGATTGGGTGACGTCTACGAAGCCGGCACTGTCGTCGCTGCTGATCTGCCCCGTGCAATGGCCTGTTACCGCGAGGCCAGCAAGACCGAGCTTAAGTCGGGCCCTGCTGCGGTCGAGCGCTTGTCGGCCCGAGGCGTCGTCATGGACAACTCAATTGAATGTATTGGCGCAGGTGGCACTCAGTGAATGTCGCGCGTTGGATGTTCTGTGCATTTGTGGCGATGTCAGTCTCGTCAGTCAGTTTTTCCCAAGATGCAGGTTGTGAGGCAGTAGCGGCTGGGCAACGTGACGAGTGCGCAGAAAAAGCGATGAAGGCTGCCGATCGTGTGCTTAATGACAGTTACGACGCGGTGATTGATAGAGCAGGGTTTCGGTATATTTTTCAGTATCAGTCTCGGCATGAAGAGCATAAGGCGTTTCTGGATCGACTGAAAAACTCCCAGCGGGCGTGGATAAAGCTGAGGGATTCGAACTGCAGGCTTGAGGGGTTTGAGAATGAATGGGACACGACATCCTATTCTGCAGATCTGAATAGATGCGCCGCGAAGATGAGTCTGGAGAGAGCTTTATATTTGGACGGTATCCTTCCGGCACATTGATGTTGTGCTGATTAATGTTTTTGCTTGGTTGGGTGGGGATATGGGAATGCGTAAAAAGGCCATTCAATTGAGCGTGCCCCAATCCTGTTTCACCTGGGGGCTCGCGTTCTGCACGGCACTTCTATCACCGACAGTATTTGCTCAAGAATCCACCTGCGAGTTTCACGACGTCCAGTCAACCCTTGAGGTGGTCAGTTGCCTCAACGAGGGCACCGTGGAAGTCTTGAAGCTGTCGCCGCGCAATCATCCAGCTTATGAGAGTGATATAGACCGCCTCTCTACGTTTATCGTGCGGGGTAATGACCTCAACGAGGTCAAGAAAACCGTGGGGATGAGTGCTTTGTCGTCGCCCTACAACTTGCTCGTCAAGTTGCCGAATGCTGAGGGAATCATGTATTTCGATCAGTTGCCCGAATCAGCCACTAAAAAACTGGCGATGCCAGGCTGGGTACTGATGGATGCGCGGGATGTCGTGTATGAACGACAAGGTGGCGGGGAAGGTTTTGGACTTGTATGCAGTACCCATGGAAAAGCGACCGGCTCTGAATATGTAGTCGTCACCCAATGTAATGGCTTTTACGAAGAAGATATTGCCAGGTTGAAGAGTTTATTCGGCGTGATCGACGCTCACTCCGCGCAATAGAGATCACTGAACGCGACCAAACGTTTTGTCTTCGCGCGACTGACAACCCCCATTTTCCTTTAAACTCCCCGCCCTCAAGGAATACGCTCAGGACACGGAATGCCAGCCCCCTCTTTCTCTCTTCGCCCCGCGATGGTGCTTTGGCTGTATGCCGCGGCGATCGTGCATGTGCTCGCCGGTCTCACACTGACCTGGGCCGGTCATTCCGGATTACTCGACGGCTATTTGCACACCCTCGAACTCGCGTTCTGGGGCGCCGATGCGGTTCCTGCTGCCGGCCACGAGCAGCAGGTGTGGTGGCTCGCACTGTTCGGCGCGACGCTGCAAAGTTATTCGCTGTACATGCTCGCGTTGGTGCATCTCGGCAACCGTCTTAGAGCTCCCGCAATTTGGGGATGGTTGATGGCGGGCGTGCTGTTATGGGCGCCGCAGGACATGTGGCTTTCGGCGCAACAGCAAGTCTGGTCGCATCTGTGGCTAGACGGTTTTGCGCTGCTGGTGCTGTTGCCGCCGCTGATCTGGTTGCTGCGCCATGATCGTCGGTCGTCCCCGCCAGAAAGAACCGTAAGCAAGTCCAACCCCTTTGTCGGCGGGGCCTACAAGCGCGTGCTGATCACCGGGGGCACCGGGTTTATCGGTGAAGCCGTGGTCAATCAGTTACTCGACGCCGGCCACACGGTCAGTGTGTTGGCGCGGGATCCGTTGAAAGCAGCGAACCTGTTCGATGGTCGCGTTCGCTGTGTGCGGTCGTTGAGCGAACTCGGCTGCGACGAACCCTTCGACGTGGTGATCAACCTCGCCGGCGCACCGGTCGCCGGTCCACGCTGGAGCCCCAAACGGCAGGCGCAACTACTCGCCAGTCGGGTCGATACCACCGAAGCCTTGATGACCTGGCTGAAGCACACGAGCCATAAACCCGCGCTATGGATTCAGGCCTCGGCCATCGGTTTTTACGGTGTGCGTGATGCCAGCGAAAACCTCGATGAACAGGCCAGCAAGGGCGACGGTTTCATGGCCGAGCTCTGTGCGCGTTGGGAGGCTTCGGCGCAACCCGCGACGCAGTTTGGCGTGCGTCAGGTGGTGCTGCGCCTCGGTGTGGTGTTTGGGCCGGGCGGTGCGTTGTTGCCATTGCTGATTCCGTTTCGCCTGGGCTTCGGCGGGCGCATGGGCGATGGTCAGCAGATCATGAGCTGGGTGCACCGCGACGATGTGATTCAGGTGATCGCTCGATCTTTCCACGATGAAAATTTGCGTGGCACCTACAACATGGTCGCGCCCGAAACCGTCAGTCAGGCAGCGTTCGCCGAGAATGTTGGCAAGGTCCTCAAGCGTCCGGTGTGGTTCCACATTCCTGCAGCGCCAGTGCGTGCGTTGGCCGGGGAAATGGCTCAGCTGTTTTTCGACGGTCAACGCGTAGTGCCGCAGCGTTTGAGTGAGGCGGGCTACACGTTCCGCTATCCGACCCTCGACGCCGCGCTGCGCGATCTGGCCTGAGGATCGCCCATGAGCAAGTCTCTGATGTACCTGCTGGCCGGCAACGGCAGCGCCGCCGATTGGTGGGATGATGCGCTGCCGCATTTTCAGCGTTACGACGTGGTGCCGCTGGAGCTGCCGGGCTTCGGCGCCAACCCGCAGCCGCCCTGCGAGGATCTGGCGGCTTACGCCCAGACCTTGTTGGCGATGACGCAAAAGGGCAGCGCGATCATGGCCGTCGGGGTCAACGCGTTGCTGGTGCTGCATGCACTGCAACGTCGGCCCGGGCACTTTTCTCGCAGTGTGTTGCTGGCGCCGGTGGGCGCCTTTTTGTGGCAGCGCCGATTGCCGGCGCTGATGTCACCGCTGCCGATCCGCAAGTCCATTCACTGGCTGCTGTCGAACAAACCCACGCTGTTCGCCCGCAAGTTTTCCAACCAGACCTGGACGCCCGCGCAGTACCAGCGCATGGGCGCCGGTTATGCGCGCTGCCGTGCGTTTGTGCCGCACTGGGATCTGATCCGTGCCGACACCGCGCTGCCCTTGCTGGAGTGGATCACCGACCCGGTCGAGTTGGTCTGGGGCGATCAGGACAAGGTGCTTGGCATCGAACAAGCGGCGGCATGGTCGGCAATTCTTGCGCGCGCAGACCTGACCATCAGCCTCAAACCCGGTTGGGGCCATTACCCATGGATCGACGCGCCCGCGCAGTTTGCGCAGTGGCTGGAGTCGGGCGAACGCGGGTTTGTCGCGCACACCAAGGGCGGGCGTTTGCGTCTGGCGGAACTGGCCCGGCAACCGGTGCCGACGGCGCTGACTCTCAACGATTGCAACGACCCGCGACTACCGACCTTCCTCGCCAGCCAACCACAGGCGACCTGGGCGGTACGTTCCTCCAGTTACGGCGAAGATCAGGCCGACTCGGCGAATGCCGGTTTGAGCACGACCTATCTGCGCGAGCCGGCCGCCATCGTGCCGGCGCGCATCGTCGAGCTGACTGCCGAAGGTGTCGAGGAAGTGGTGGTGCAGCGCTTCATCACGCCGCAGGTGTCGGGCATCGCGTTTGTGCGTCATCTGTCGGTGGAACTCGAGTGGGTTGAAGGTCATCTTGAGTCCCTTGCCGACGGCCAGATCAGCCCGGAGCGGGCGACGCTCTCGCGGCTCGGCGATGCCTGGCGCAGCGGCACATTCACGGCCGCCCACGGTTTGACCGAAGACGTGCTGTGGCGCTTTCTCCAGGATGTCTTGCGGGTGTTTCACTATGTGCCCGGCGATGTCGAATGGGCCTGGGACGGTACGCAACTGTGGCTGCTGCAATACCGGCCGATCAGCGACTACGGCTGGCGCCGGCACCTGACGGCCGCCAACATCGCCGAGATCCTGCCACTGCAACCCAGCGTGCTGGTGGAGTACGCCCAGCGCCGGGCCGCCGCGAGCATTCCGGCGATCATGGCCCGTTGGGATGCGCGGGTGTTGCAGGACAACGAGCCGTTCACGGCGGTATTTGGCGGCGCGTCCTACATCAACAACGACCTGTTTCTCGCACGGTTGGCCGACTGGGGCATCAGCGCCAGCAACTATGCCGGTGAAGTCGGCGGTGCGACCCCGCATCTGCCGTGGCGACCGCTGCGGATGATGCGTTCGCTGCCGTTGTTTTTGCGCATGCAGCGTATCGCTCGCGGGCATTTGCTGAGCCTTGAGCATGGCTTGCAGCGTTTCGACCGGGAGCTGACCGACCTCGTCGCCCAGGGTGCTGACGGTCAGCAACTGGCCGACTGGTTCACCCGGTTTTATGTGTTCGTGGTGCAGGGCAATCTGTGCATCGCCACGGCGCTGGCCAGCAGCGGCGGGGACTGGCTGGGCCGACCACCCACCGCTTACGACAACCTGGAAAACAGCCCCCATCGACTGCCGTGGGAGACCGATCCGGCCACACCTCGACCTGCGTCGAGCGCGTTGCCATTACAGGCGTTCCCGCAATGGTCAGGGCTGATCCGGCTCGCTCATTCGACCGGCCTGCCGGGCCTGCGTGGTTACTACCTGCAAGTGCGCGAGTGGTATCGGGACAACCTGATGCGCATCTTCTTTCGCCTGCATCACGCCATGCCTCTGGCGGATCGCGATCACTGGTTTGCGCCGCACCCGGACATCCGCACGCGCGACGGCAGCTTCTGGCAGGACGGCCGCGAAGGTGCCGAACAGGCCACCGGGTTCATGATTTACCCGGGGCAGGTGAGGGGCATTCTTGGCGCCGACATCTTGCTGGAAGACACCCTCGATCCCGGGCGTCACGCGCACTATCAGGCCGCGCGGGCGGTGATTGCGCGGATGGGTGGACGGTTGTCGCATGGTTCGACGTTGTTGCGGGAACTGCGCAAGCCTTCGGCGGTGATGCCGCAGGTGGATCTGGCGTGGATCGGGTGCGAAGTGTTGTATCGGGATGGTGAGCTGGAATTGATGAATTCGAAGGATGTGAAGTGAAGCGACTGTCGTTGATGTGTATGGCCTGGTTGCCGATGGCGAGCATGGCGATGGATGTGTGCAATTCCGAGTCTGATACCAAGCACTTTCTCTCTCAGTGGTCAGAGAGTCGAGATAACAAGCCTGACGACATACTTTCCGGCCTCCACAAGGACCAATTTTCTGTGGAGTACGGCAAGGTTGTGTACCGCGGTGATCTCAATGACGACGGTCAGGAAGACTTCATTTTCACCTCCTACTCAAGTCGCGGATCAGCGGGTGACTCAACCTTCGCCTTCCTGATCCAGTGCCATGGTTACTTGAAGCATGTCGGTGGAGATTATTTCGCCAGAGTGAAGGTCTTGGATGGTCCGCCCAAGAACGGCGGAGACTTCAAAGACATCGCAATCTATTCCTACGTCAGGGATAAGCGCGACCAGATCAGTTACATGGGAAAAGACGCGTTAACTCGGCGTCATCTATGGCAATTCAACCCGCAGACACAGCGTTATGAAGGTCAGTCCGAGTAAGCCAACGGTTTCCCACTGCAGTTATGGAGTTAGTACTTGAAAGGATTTTCGATTGTTCTCGGCAGCTTGCTATCAGCTGCCTCTTCCATGGCATTCGCCGCCGATCCCGACTTCAAGGATTACGCCGTCACCCCCGTTTTCAGCGGCCCCAACCATGAACCGGTGCAGCAGGAACAAAGCAACCCGGTCATGGACGGCACCCGGGCGAAGGCCCTGCAAGGCAAGGTCAACTTCGCCGGCCATTACATCCTGTACAGGTTCGGCTGTGGCGGCGGCGCCATTTGTGGCGAAGTGCTGGACGCCCAGACCGGTGATGTCGTTGGCGGTCTTCCGAATGCCTATGACGGCAGCACTTTCGACACGACGTATTTGCCCGATAGTCGCTTGATCATCATTTCCGGCGTCACGCTCGATGGTGAAGAAGACACCCAGGGAAAACGCCTGGAAAACCGTAACCGGGATCGGTACTACGAATTCGTAAACAATGAGTTCCGGCTGCTTGGCATGACCGACGTGGAATCGCCGTCAATTGATGAGGAATGAGTGGATGAGCCGACTACTCGCGGGCAGCCTTTCGCTGTTGCTCTCGTTTCCAGCTTTCGCCGCTCCCAAGGACGCCTACACCCAGCGCGATGTCATGCAATGTGGCGGCGTTGAAGTGGTGATGGTGTCGTCCTGCCGATCCGTGACGGTGGATGACGCGGAAACCCACCTCATCCCGGTTTGCTCCGACCAGACGATCAACATCGGCGGCAAAGTCTTGCGCCGCAACATCGACAAGGTTTCACAGCTCACGTCTGACGGTAAGAAAGCGAAGATGCTGAGTAACGTTGTCGTGGCGATGGATTGTGTGAAAGGAACCAAGGGCAGTCTTGTTTCGATAGGTGGCTACGGCGGTTGCGGTGCCTGTCCTGAATGGCACGGGTATTACTCGACAGTGGGGCGATTGGAGCAATACAGCTTCGATAATAATCAGCGCTCATTTGGTTCGAAGGGGTCCTGGGAAGAACTGATCAAGGCTTATGGCGTGACCAAGAGGCAGCTGCAGTCGGAAAGTCCCTCGGTTAAAAGGATCGACTATGGGCAGCCTTAAGCGGGTATTGATGATCGGCAGTCTGTGCAGCGCTATGAGCGCCTTTGCCGAGGACCCGCCGATAGTCGGTGTCGACGGGCACACGGTGTCGTTTCGGGCTACAGAATGGACGATGCCCGGTGTGGATTCGGCGACCGCATGGTTCACCGCCAATGGCAAAACCTTCCCGCTCTTTGGCGCCGATATTGGCGCCGATGGGCACTCCAATATGCTCAGTCCTGACAAGAAAACCTTGCTGCTCGACCCAGTGATATTCGGCATGTTGTCGGACGAAAATGGTGAAGAAAAGTTGGTGTCGCAACAGCATTGCACGGTTATCTCAATGGAGACTGGTTGCGTGTTGGCTGATCGTTCGGCCACTTTTTGTGTCGGGCAGTGGAAGGGCAATCAATGGGTTACCGAAGACGGCGATGTGCTCACTCCCGCCCTGGAGACGAGGTCTCCAAAGGACTTGCTGAAACATGTCACAAGTAACGAACTGGCGCAGTCTCGCGCAGAGTCCATCGAATGGGGCCTGGTCTATTTAAGTCCGGAGTCCTACATGGCGTGTCATGCCCCGGCGCAAAATGTTCAGGCCTATAACGACTTGGGCTTTTACCTGGCCGAGGGCGGCAAAGATGAGCTGGCGCTGAAGTTCTATCGCGGCGTTGAGGCCGTCGGCAAACGCACAGTGCTGATGTTGAACATCGCCGATTCACTCTGGCGCCTTGATCGCAAAGACGAAGCGCAGCGCTATTACAGCCAGTACCGCGACGCGATGAGCGCCGACGGCAAGGCGCAGAAAATACCTCAACGCGCAGTTGAGCGATCCGTCATTCAGGGAATGAAACATTGAACATGTTTGTGCGCTTTATCGCGTTGTCCTTAGGCCTGCTGTCCGCTTCAATCGCGCTCGCTGAGGACAACTGCAAAGTCATCACAGTGAGCTGGCAATACGACCAATGCGTGGAAGCCGACCGCAAGAGTGCCGATGCAAAACTCAATGCCAGCTACAAACTATTGATGACTCGATTCGAGTCTCAATGGAAGCGTCAGCCTGAACAAGCGAAGGCATACATGGCCATGGCCAGAGACTCGCAACGCGCGTGGATCAAGTTGCGCGACACCACATGCCCTCTCGAAGCCATAGAGACTGAAACCGGATCCAAGGCATATGCCACGCTGACCAACAACTGCATCGCCAGAATGAGTCTGGAGCGAGCCGCTTATCTGGACGCTGTCGCGCCGGATGATCCGAGTGAAGTGGTCGATGTCGCCAAGGTTTCCAACTCTGCCTCTCAACGCTTTGGTGATGTTGTTGCTCGTTATGTCACCGCGTTTGGTAGTCCGTGCCTCGATGTGCAAATCCTTGCGCCGGACGGCAATTGGAGGGTGTTGTCGTCCAGGCGCTTTTGCAGTTTTGACGGCAAGTCGTTCAGGTCGGGTTATAGCTATGCCGGGTTTGAGGATCACGTCTTTGCGGACGACGGTTTGCACGTGACGCTTAGTCTGACAGAGCTTCGTCCTACCGGCGAAAAACGCCTCGCCTGTGTAATTCCGATTCAGAACGAGCAAATCAAAGAGCTGAAATGCGGCGTACCTGAATCATCGTGAGGCCACTCGCGCTGTTTTTTGAAGATTGATCAATTTGTCGATCAACAAGGAAGTAATGGAAGTGACCAGGTTCTCAAGTTGTGTGTGCATGCTCGTATCGATCATCGGTTTTACAGCACAACCGGCAGCAGCTGATGACCTGCAAACCATCAAGCAAATGCATCCGCCGGTGGTGGCATCAGTGGGCGAGCAGAAGATCACCGTGTTGTTTTTGAAGAACACGCTCAAGGGTCAGACGACAGGCGCCTACGTTCCCGGTGGGGAGGTTTTTTACACGACGATGAGTCCCACGAAGCCGGAACTCTCGTTTGTGGCGCCGCTCATGGGTGATGAAATCGCGTCGGTGTTTTTCTTTGAACGCAAATTTCCTGAGCAAGCGGGGAAATCCCTGTACGTGCTCACGAAGCTAAAAGAGTCATACGGTAACTTTGAAGGCTACACCTATTGGACGCTGGAATTGCCGCTCATCAAGCAGGGGGAACAGTTGTCTTTGCGGTTTTTCCGCGGTGATCCACCAGACCCCGAATTGCAGAACTGTCGCGACGGCCGAGACCTTGAGCATGGCGTCGATGTCGTGTGTGCCTACAAGGATGCAGCGAGTATCAAAAAGCGTCTGGCAGACCTTGATGCAAAGATCATTGCCGATTCGAAACTGCAAAAGGAGATCCGCCAGAAAGCGTTAAAGACCGACGATGACGTGACCAGTGTTGCTTGCCCCTCACCCAACTTTTCAACGTTCCTCTCAGCCTTCTCTGAACGCGCGGACGTGCAGAAAGCCTTCGTCCAACAGCCGCTGAAAATGGTCACGACCATGGCCGGTGATCCCGAGCCCGAGATGCAAAAAAGCAGCCTCAGCGGCGATCAGCTCAAGTTCCCGATCATCCCGGATCTGGCGAAGCGAGAGGCCCAGGGCCTGACGTTGACCGTTAAGGAAGAGCAGGGTGATCACGCCGTCGCCATCCTGCAGAAACCGGATACCGATTATGTCTTCGAGTATCGGTTTGTTCGTGGGCAATGCTGGCGGCTGGAAGAAGTGATGGATTACTCACTTTGAAACAGGTGGCAAGTTGAAAAGATTAGGTTTGATCGCGTTATTGCTGTGTTCTTTCTCTGCGGTGGCGGGGCCGATGTTCCCGTCACTCGAGTCTTGTATGGACGCCGATAGCGACTGTGCGCTGGCGCTGAGAGACGATTTCCTGGTGGATGCTAAGTCCGGGCAGCGTCTCTCCGAAAGGCCGGTATCGGCCGGAGCGGGGAGTGTTTTCTGGCTGTATCGCGATGGCGAGCGCTACATCCTGGAGGAAGAAAACTCCTCACAGTCGAAGACGCGGCGCTGGCTGGTTTTCACCTACGGCAGCGGCAAAGTGGAGCTCGACGGCGCTTATGTTTTCTCGATCGACATTGATATGAACACCGGGCCCTACTGGCATGGCTACGACTGCCGAGGTGATGCCAAGCCGTTTGTCGTGCCAACGAAAGACTCGTTCAGTGAAGTCGCTTTGGAGGCGTTGTGCGGAGAGGCCGAAGGCTGGGTCGTCTCGGGCGGGGATGCCAAGGTGCCGGTGTCGGCCAAAGGGCTGGCCGTCAGTGTTCCCGTTTATCACGCCCGCAACCGTGAGGGTTCAGCGACTTACCTGTTCACTGAAAGCGATGTTCCGGATCTTTCGAAGCTGGTTTGCCTGTCCAACTGTGCCGATGCCGCCAAAAAGCCGGAGCGCGTTTCGCTGGAGACGGCACCATTGAAGGGCGGGCAGGATGGAACGTTGTGCTCGGATGATGAAGACATCTACTTCAGTTGCCCGTTGCAGGGCGGCAAGACGGTTTCTGTTTGTGCGCGGGGAAACAGCAAGCCCACGGCCGGTTCTGTTCAGTACCGTTACGGTGTGCCGGATAACGTCGAGCTGGTCTATCCGAAGAATGCTATGCCACCCAAGGGAAAGTTCTTTGTTGTAGATGCATCGGAAGGCAGCGTGAACCTGAACATCATCAAGTTCAAAAGCGGTGCGTATACCTACCTCGTTAACCAGGCCTTCTTGAGTTCTCTGAAGGTGCTCAAGGGGGACAAAGTTGTATTCCGGCAGTCCTGTAATGCCGGTGGTCATGCTTACGTACATCGGTTGGCGGATTTCGGGCTAGAGACGGCCCCAAAAAGCGCAGAGGACTTTCGCTAGTTGCTGTTGCCGAAGAATGGAAAAGGGGACTCAACGTCCCCTTTTTTCCGCTCGCGATTCAGCTACGGCTTGACCTGATACTCCCGAAGTTCAATGTGATCGAGCGTGCCTTCCACCATCAACCGCACGCCATCCGCCATTCTGCTCAGGCCCAGTGCCATCGAGCGGCGGGGGCCGTCGAGGTCGTCGGCCAGGTTGGCGGCGAAGGCACTGATGGACAGGAGGTCTTCGGAGGCGTTGGCCATGAGGGCTTCAGCGTCGGCGTTGGGGCAGAGGGCGAACAGGCCACCCAGGCGTTTTGGGCGTGGGGCGCTGGGTTTGAAATGGTGGTCGAGGGCGCGTTCGGCGGCTTCATGGAGTTTCTTCGAGTCTGGGAATTCGTAGGGGGAAACTTCTTCGTCAGTGAGGGTTGGATCGATCATCGGTGTAAATCCTTTGGAGTTGGAAAGATTTGCCCCGGTTTTCGGACTTGCACATCCGGTCACCGATTTTGCGGTGACGGAAAGAGGTTATCGATGAACTCCGAGCACGCCTAGTTCATGGACAGCACCGCAGTTTGAAGGACATTTCCCAAGGATTTGCGGGGTAGAGGAACAAGAAACCATTGCTATCGGCAGCTCCTACAGGAATGTGTTTCTTCAGGTGTAGGACGGGGGATGGTGTGACGCGGAGCGTCACGGGATGCATTCCCACGCAGAGCGTGGGAACGATCAGGCTCAAGGCGTGACTTGGCAGTCATCATGCGAGAAAAGACCTGCATCGTCTTCTATCAGTCTTGGATAGTGGCGAATCCGTCCGAATCCCTTACACTCCCCCAGCCGTTCATTTTCCTTTTGAGGCTGTGCGCATGAAATTTCGTTTTCTTCTGTGGATGCTGGGTCTGTTGATGGGTAAGGCCAGTCGGACAAATCCTGCGTTCCAGCAGCAGTTGGGTGACAAGGATCTGGTGTTTCAGCTACAGACTCTGGACGGGAAAGTGGCGCGGCATTTCGTGGTGAAGGATCAACGCATTACCAGCAAGTCCGGGGTGGTGGCGGAGCCGGCGTTTGCGATTGCCTTTAAAGACGCGGCGTTCGGGTTTGCCACGATGCAGGCGAAGAACAAGCAGTTGGCGTTCATGCAGGGGATTCAGGACAAGTCGATCCAGCTCAAGGGCAACCCGGCACTGGTGATGTGGTTTCAGGGGTTGATGAAGTATTTGAAGCCGCGGAAGGCCAAGCCGAAGGCTGCTTGAGTCTGAGGTGAGGCGGTGACGCGGAGCGTCACGGGCTGCATTCCCACGCAGACGGTTCGACGCCTCGACGTGGGAACGATCCAAGCAATAAAAAAGGCCCCACACTTGGTTGAGTGTGGGGCCTTTTTTATGAGCGTAAGTCAGGCCTGGCTGAATTGCGAAGCCAGTTCGCGCAGGAGGACTTCGGCTTCCAGTACTTTGCTGACGACGTCATTGGCCTTGTCACGAGTAAGACCAACGCGCTCCAGCAGCGCATCCGGAATGTCTTCATCCGGCCCGGAGCCGATCCCGCGACCGCGTAGCAGGCGCACGGCCAGGCAGACGAGGTTCGGGTATTCGGCGTAGGCGCCGTCGTAGTTCGGGTCGTGCTGGAAGCGCAGGGCGGTGGCCAGTTCGTCCGGCATGTCCCAGTAGCGCATCAGCCAGGAGCCGATCTGTTCGCGGCTGATGCCCAACAGGTGTTGCTCGACGTAGCTGTGGCACAGGTGCGGGTTGACCTCCAGGTGGCGGCAGATCAGCGAGAAGTGCGGCGGGAACACGTGGGCCAGCAGCAGATAGCCGAAGTTGTGCAGCAGACCGGCGAGGTAGGTCAGGCCGGCTTCCGGGCGCTGGGCGCGCGGCATGGCGCGGGTCAGGCCTTCGATGACGGCGGCGGTGTAGATCGACTGCTGCCAGTACGGCGTGGTGTGTTGCGGGTGATCCTTGGGCAGGCTCAGGGTCTTGCCGAGGGCCAGGCCCAGCGCCAGGTTGATCACCAGATCGAAGCCCAGTACGCGGACGATCGCGTCTTCCACCGAACGGATCTTGCCCGGCGACGCGTAGTACGGCGACGCCGCCCAGCTCACTACCTGCGCAGCCAGCGCCGGATCGGTTTCGACCACGCCGGTGATGTCGTCGATGGTGGCATTCGGGTCGACGCGCAGCTTGATGATTTTTTGTGCGGTTTCGGCCAGCGGCGGAATCTCGATGGTCGCTTCCAGACGTTGCTGGATGCGCCGCGCGGTGAACGCCTGCACGGCCTGGGTGATTTCCTCGCGGTCATCGTCCGGGCGGTCGAGGTTCGGGCGGATGCTGCTCAGGGCTTCGCCGAAGTTGGCGGCGCTGGCCTTGGTCAGCATGGTCTTGAAGTCTTCGCTGGCGATTTCCAGCAGCAGGCCCGGCTCGCCGGAGTTGATCAGCAACTTGGGCTCGCGCAGCAGGCTTTCTTCGTAGAGACACGGCGAGCTGGTCAGCGCCGGCAGGCCCGGCAGCAGGCTCAGGCTGTGTTTGCCGAGCATCTTTTCCAGGCGCTCGGTGGACACGGCGGTCAGGCGACGGCCCGTCAGCTCGGCGAGGCGGTTGAGATCCAGCAACTGGCTCTGTGGAAACAGCACCATCAGCGCACCGACTGCGTCGTCCAGCAACACGGCCTGCACTTTGCGCGAGGCGTTGAGGCCGTGGTGGTCGAGCACTTCTTCGTAGGCGACGCCCAGCTTGTTGAGCAGCAGCCGAATAACAGACGGAGCGTGCGGGGATTCGGGGGCGAGAGCAGCTTCGGTCATGGTCTGTATCCGTTTTTGAAACAATTGCTGGAGTATAACCAGCTTGGTTGGAACGAGCTTTGAGAAACTGCGACGGTGCTCACACTTGGCCGTATTGCTGCCCGTGTCGCAGCCATCGGTCGAGCAGCGGGCTGACGTGGGTGGGCCAGCGTTCGAGCAATGCCTGGGCGGCATCGCGCACGGCGGGCAGCAGATCGGCGTCGCGCATCAGGTCGGCGACCTTGAATTGCAGCAGACCGGTCTGGCGGGTGCCGAGCATTTCGCCGGGGCCGCGCAGTTCGAGGTCTTTTTCGGCGATGACGAAACCGTCGTTGGTCTCGCGCATGATGCCCAGGCGCTGGCGGCCGATCTGTGACAGCGGCGGATGGTAGAGCAGCACGCAATGGCTGACCGCGCTGCCCCGGCCGACGCGGCCGCGCAGTTGGTGCAGTTGCGCGAGGCCCAGACGTTCAGGGTTTTCGATGATCATCAGGCTGGCGTTGGGCACGTCGACGCCGACTTCGATCACGGTGGTGGCGACCAGCAATTGCAGGTTGCCGGCCTTGAATTCGGCCATGACGGCGGCTTTTTCGGCGGGTTTCATGCGGCCGTGGATCAGCCCGACCTTCAACTCGCCGAGGGCGGCGGTCAGGTCTTCGAAGGTGGTTTCGGCGGCCTGGCAGGTCAGCTCTTCTGACTCTTCGATCAGCGTGCACACCCAATAGGCCTGACGGCCCTCGGCGCAGGCGCTGCGCACCCGTTCGATGACTTCGACGCGGCGGGTATCGGTGACCAGCACGGTGTTGACCGGGGTTCGGCCGGGCGGCAGTTCGTCGAGGATCGAGGTGTCGAGGTCGGCGTAGGCGCTCATCGCCAGCGTCCGGGGAATCGGCGTGGCGGTCATGATCAATTGATGCGGGCACATGCGCCCGCCGACGCCTTTCTGCCGCAGCGCCAGACGTTGCTGCACGCCGAAGCGGTGTTGTTCGTCGATGATCACCAGCGCGAGGTTCTTGAACTGCACTTCGTCCTGAAACAGCGCGTGAGTGCCGACCACCATCGGTGTGCCACTGGCGATCTGCTCCAGCGCGGCGACGCGGTTCTTGCCCTTGAGCTTGCCGGCCAGCCACGCCACCTCGATGCCGAGCGGTTCGAGCCAGCGCTTGAAGGTGATGAAGTGCTGCTCGGCGAGGATCTCGGTCGGCGCCATCAGTGCGACCTGATAACCCGCCTCCAGCGCTTGCAGCGCGGCGAGGGCGGCGACCACGGTTTTACCCGCGCCGACGTCGCCCTGAATCAACCGCAGCATCGGTTCGTGCTGACTGAGGTCGTAGGCGATTTCGTTGCCGACTCGTTGCTGAGCGCCGGTCGGGTTGAAACCGAGGTTAGCCAGGTATTTCGGCGGCAGTTTCGTGGCTTTCGGCATGGCCGGTGCGCGCAGGGAACGCATGCTTTCGCGCAGACGCTGCTGCGATAGCTGGTGGGTAAGCAGTTCTTCGAAAGCCAGGCGATGCTGGGCCCAGTGATGGCCGAGGGCGAGCTCATCGACGTCGGCATCGGCGGGTGGGTTGTGCAGGTAGCGGATCGCATCGGCCAGTGGCGCCAGTTGATAGTCGCGGGCCAGTTCGGTCGGCAGCCAGTCGGGCAGGGTGGCCGGCTTGAGCAGGGTCAGCGTCTGCATGCACAACTGGCGCAGACGGGCCTGGGTCAGGCCTTCGGTCAGCGGGTAGACCGGGGTCAGGGTCTCATCCACCGGCGGCGGTTCGTCGCCGTTGATGGCGCGGTATTCCGGGTGGTAGATCTCCAGCCCCGAGGCGCCGGGCCGGGCTTCGCCGTAGCAGCGAATCCGCGTGCCGCGCTTGAGGCCTTCTTTCTGCGCGTTGCTGAAGTGGTAGAAGCGCAGGCTCAAGCCGCCGGTGCCGTCTTGCAAGCGCACGACGAGGCTGCGGCGCCGGCCCATGACCACGTCGGCACCACTGACGGTGCCTTCGACCACGGCGTCCTGCCCCGGCCGCAACGCGCCGATCGGCACCACACGGGTGCGATCCTGATAACGCAGCGGCAGGTGGAACAGTACGTCCTGAAGGTTTTCCAGGCCGACCTTGGCCAGTTTCTCGGCCATGGCCTCACCGACACCCTTGAGTGCGGTGACCGACACCTGCGACAGCTCAGACATGACGCTGGCTTAACCGGCCGTGACCGGCGCGGCGGGTTTGGCGACCGAGCACAGGCGAATGGAGTCGGCGAGGATCTCGATGGCTTTCGGCCTTGGGAAGCTTGCGCGCCAGGCGATGGCCACGGTGCGGAACGGCACTGGTGCCGACAGTGGACGCACTTCGATCACGCCCGGGGCGTAGTGATGGCTGTCCACCGCCGACAGCGGCAGGATCGAGATGCCCAGGCCGGAGGCGACCATATGGCGAATGGTTTCCAGCGAGCTGGATTCGACCGTGGTGTGCTTGGCGCCGTCGTTGCCCTTGGTCAGGGTCGGGCAGGCTTCCAGCACTTGATCGCGGAAGCAGTGGCCTTCGCCGAGCAGCAGCAGGCTCTTGTCGTTGAGCAGCGCGGCGTCGATGGATTCTTTCTGGGTCCACGGGTGCTGGGCCGGCATCAGGACGTAGAACGGCTCGTCGTAGAGTTGCAGGGTCAGCACGTCGGCTTCGTTGAACGGCAGGGCGATGATGATCGCGTCCAGTTCGCCGTTGCGCAGTTTGTCGCGCAGCACGTGGGTGAAGTTTTCTTCGATGTACAACGGCATCTGCGGGGCGACCCGGTGCAGTTGTGGAATCAGGTGCGGGAACAGGTACGGGCCGACGGTGTAGATCGCGCCGACTTTCAGCGGGGCGGTCAGTTGGTTCTTGCCGGCCTGGGCCAGTTCGCGGATGCCCTGGGCCTGCTCCAGCACTTTTTGCGCCTGGGCGACGATGCCTTCGCCGACCGGGGTCAGGCGCACGGCGCTTTTGCTGCGCTCGAAAATCAGCACACCGAGTTCGTCTTCAAGCTTTTTCACGCCCACCGACAGGGTCGGCTGGCTGACGTGGCAACGCTCGGCCGCGTGGCCGAAATGCTGCTCTTGGGCGAGGGTAACGATGTAGCGTAATTCTGTGAGGGTCATAGCAAGCGTCCATGAAGATGCGGGCCAAGCATACCGGCTGCAATCGATAGACGCACGTTATCAGACTGAGTGATGAATGCGACACCGGGCAATGTCGGTTTGCCGTTTGCAGATATGAGAAAGGCACCTTTCGGTGCCTTTCTGGCGGGATCGAGCCGTGTTCTGCCAGTGCAGATCAGCGGCGGCGTTCCAGCGAGTAAACAAACGGCGCAACAATTTCGATTGAGCCATTGGTCAACATGTCGGCCGGTGGCTTGGGCAGCGGTTGAGCGCGGCGGATCATGTCCAGGGTAGCCCGGTCCAGATCAGCGTTACCAGAACGGCCCACCAGTTCGAACGACAGCACGTTGCCTTCGGCATCGACCACGAAACGCAGCCGGTTCAAGCCTTCCTTGCCCCGTGCCTGTGCGCTTTGCGGGTACTTCTTGTACTTCTGCAAATGCGCGAGCAGGGTGCCTTGCCAACTGGCCTTGGCCGCCAGTTGTGCTGGCGACGGGCCCGGTGCCGGCTGGGCGGATTTCTCCGTCGGCGCCTGGGTCTGCTGAGTTTCTGCCGGTTTTTCCTCGGAAGGTTTTTCCTTCACAGGCTCCGGTTTCTTCTCAACCGGTTTTGGCGGTTGCGGCTTCGGCTTGGGCTTCACCGGCTTGGGCACGGCAATTTCTGCCTTGGGGGCTTCGGCCAGTTTCGGGATCGGCAGTTCTTCGACCGGAGCCGGTGGCTGCGGTGGCGTGACGACTTTCGGCGGTGCAGGCGGTGGCGGGGCCGGAACCGGTGCCAGCTCGACCATCATTGCCTGCGGCGGCAGTTCGATGGGCGGGCGGGCGGTCCAGTTCAGCGCCAGCGCGATGGCCAGCGCATGAACGCCCAGCACCACGGCCAGGCTACCGCTGTAACGCGTCAGCTTATGGCGCGTCGTGATCATTTCTTGACTGCGCTCTCGAGTCCGACCAGGCCGACCTTCAGGTAACCGGCGGCGCGCAGGTTGTCCATCACGCTCATCAGGTCGCCGTAGTCCACGCCTTTGTCGGCCTGGAAGAAGATCGTCGTGTCTTTCTTGCCTTTGGTCCGGGCGTCGAGGGTGGCGCCGAGGGCTTCGGCCTTCACTTCGTCTTCGCCGAGGAACAGGCGCTGGTCAGCTTTCACGCTGAGGAACACCGGTTTCTCTGGCCGTGGCGCCGGTTTGGCGGTCGAAGCAGGCAGGTCGACCTTGATGTCCACGGTGGCCAACGGAGCGGCCACCATGAAGATGATCAACAGCACCAGCATCACGTCAATGAACGGCGTGACGTTGATTTCGTGGTTCTCGGCCAGATCGTCGTCTGCGCCTTCTTTCAAATGCAGGCCCATGGCCGATTACCCCACTTTGACCATGTGCGGCTGCGAGCTGCTGCGCTCAGGCTGGTGGTCGAGGTCGCGGCTGACCAGCAGCAGGACTTCTGCCGACGCATCGGACACCTGAGCCTTGTAACCGGCGATGGAGCGGGCGAACACGTTGTAGATCACCACCGCCGGGATCGCAGCGACCAGACCCAGTGCAGTGGCCAGCAGCGCTTCAGCGATGCCCGGGGCCACGACGGCGAGGTTGGTGGTCTGGGTTTTGGCGATGCCGATGAAGCTGTTCATGATGCCCCACACGGTGCCGAACAGACCGACGAACGGTGCGGTGGAACCGATGGTGGCGAGTACGCCGGTGCCGCTGCTCATGTTGCGGCCACAGGCAGCCACCAGACGCTCGAGGCGGAAGCTGACGCGTTCCTTGATGCCTTCTTTCTCGCGTGCGTTGGTCGACAGGCGCATCTCTTCAAGGGCGTCGTGAACCAGCAGGTTGGCGAGGGTGCCTTCCTTCGCCGCAGTGGCGCTGGCTTCTTTAAGGGTGGTGGCTTTTTTCAGGGCGGCGATTTCGCCACGCAGGCGACGCTTGGCGCCCATCAGCTCAAGGCCCTTGGCGATCCAGATGGTCCAGGTGATGATCGAAGCGATGGCCAGGCCGATCATCACGATTTTCACGATGATATCGGCGTTCTGGTACATGCCCCAAGGCGACAGGTCGTGGGCCATGCCCAGGGTGTTGTCGGCTTCGAGGACTTCAGGTGCGTCTTCGGCGCTGGCGTCCACGGCCTGAACCGGGTCGGTCGCGGCCGGCGCTGCGGCAGGGGCGGCCGGTGCAGTCTGCTCGTGAGCGGCTGGAGTGGCCGGCGTCTGGGCGTCAGCGAAAGCGGCGGTTGGCGCCAGCATCAGGCTGAGGAGCAGGGCAGCCACCGCGCTCCAGGCGCGAGGTCGTTTGGTTGGCGAAGCGGGGATTTGATTGCGTGTCATGCTGGCCGGACCTGAGATAGAAAAACGGTGATGCTCTTCCAGGCCTCGTGAGGCCGAGAACAAAAGTGGCGTGCATTATTGCAAGTAATTCTTGTTAACAAAAGTAATAGAGTTGCTTTTTTTCCTTCATTGCTAGCCGCTCGTCCCCTGCCAAGGCTAGTCTGTCGCTTTCCGATGGGAGATTTTTGATGTCCGCGCCCTCTGTTTTGATCGCCGGTTGCGGTGATGTCGGCAGCCGTCTGGCAAAGCAATTACTGGCTGCCGGTTTTCAGGTGTATGGCCTGCGCCGGGATGTTTCACGTTTGCCGGAAGGTGTTATCGGTGTGGCCGGTGACTTGTTCAATGAAGATTGCCCCGAGACCTGGCCGGTCGGCGCCGTGGATTACCTGGTGTATTGCGCGGCCGCGACCGAGCACGATGAAGCCGGTTATCGCGCGGCTTATGTGCAGGGTTTGCAGCATGTGCTGGAGTGGTTGAACGACTACGGCCAGGTGCCAGACCGGCTGCTGTTTGTCTCCAGCAGCAGTGTTTATGGACAGCAGGACGGTGAGTGGGTGGATGAAACCTCTGCGACCGTCGCTGCCGGGTATTCCGGTCGGTTGATGCTGGAAGCCGAGCAGGTTGCGCTCAGCAGCGGCATTCCGGCGAGTATCGTGCGTCTGACCGGCATTTACGGCCCGGGCCGTGAATGGCTGCTGACCCAGGTGCGTCGTGGCTATCGCGTGGCGGTCGATCCGCCGCTGTATGGCAATCGCATTCATGCCGATGACGCGGCGGGGTTGCTGGCGTTTCTGCTGGAGGCGGATCGCAAGGGTGTGGCGCTGGATGACATCTACATCGGCGTGGACGATGCGCCGGCACCGCTGGCCGAGGTGGTGGCGTGGCTGCGCGAGTATCTGGGTGTCACCGAATGGTCGGAAGACGAGAGCGTGCGTCGAACCGGCAGCAAGCGTTGCAGCAATGCGCGGGCGAAGGCGTTGGGCTGGGTGCCGACGTATGCGAGTTATCGCGAGGGGTATGCCGCGATTCTTGAAGGTCGCTGCTGACTTCCTTCCGGACGTAAAAAAGGCGGGAGCAATGGCTTGCTTCCGCCTTTTTTGTTTCAAGCGCAGATCACTGCTTTTCGAGCAACCACTTGCGTTCGCCGGGACTGAACTGCGGTTGTTCGTCCGCCAGTGCCGTGTTCACGGCCTGCAGGATTTCCAGTTCCTTGCCCTTGCGCACGAAGATCCAGTTATTGCCCTGACCGTTCTGCTGCAGCCACATGCTGTCGTTGCCGCTGCTCATCGATGCGCAGTCGCCCGCCAGACACAAGGCATAACGGTCGGCACCGGGCAGCCCGGAGACTTGTCCGTCGGCCTGGAATTGCACGGTAGTGCCTTCGCCCTGGCCGCTGGCGATCTTCCAGTTGCCACCCAGGTAGGCTGCGTACAGGGCGCGTTCGAAGCTGGCACCGATCGGTGCGCCTTCCGGCACGGGGATCTGGGCACGGTCGAAGAGCTGCTGTGGTTCGTTTTCGCTGGCGGCCTGGTGTAACTGGCCGCCGTCGCGCTTCAACTCGCTGCCGGAGCTGCCGTAGAAGTCGACTTTCCAGGCGCCGGACTGTTCGCCCAGCAGCCGTCCTTCGACGTTCTCAAAACCGTTGGTGAAGCGGGCCTGACTGGCCTTGGTGTTGATGTCCCATTCCAGGTTCGGGCCGTAGGCCTGAAGCGCTTCGCGCAGGGGGCCGCCCTTGGCGGCGGCATCGATGGCGACCTGGTTGATCCAGGTGCCGCTGATGTCACGGTCGGCAGGGTTGCTGGCGCAACCGCCGAGGAAAATGGCGAGCAGCGAGAGAGCAAGCGCTTTGCGCATGGTGGAATCCTTTCAAAACCTTTTCTTTACCGCAGAGCAGTCGGCGCGACCTTGAAGGGCCGCGCCGTGCGCATTACTCGATGACCAGAATGGCATCCATTTCAACCTGCGAACCCTTTGGCAGGGCAGCAACGCCGATGGCGGCGCGGGCCGGGTACGGCTGGTCGAAGTACTTGCCCATGATCTCGTTGACCTTGGCGAAGTGGCTCAGGTCGGTGAGGAAGATGTTCAGCTTGACGATGTCCTTGAACGAACCGCCGGCAGCTTCGGCCACGGCTTTCAGGTTCTCGAACACCTGGACGGTCTGGGCTTCGAAGCCTTCGACCAGTTCCATGGTTTTCGGGTCCAGCGGGATCTGGCCCGACATGTAGACAGTGTTGCCAGCCTTGATCGCCTGGGAGTAAGTGCCGATGGCGGCCGGGGCCTTGTCGCTGGTGATAACGGTCTTGGTCATGTATGACTCCTTGTAATGTTTGAGTTATGCACGCATGCGGGTGATGCGGATCACCCCGGTCAGGGCGCGCAGTTTCTTGATCACGCGGGCCAGGTGCACACGGTCGTGGACGCTGACCACCAGTTGGACGACGCTGATGCGGCCATCGCGTTCGTCCATGCTGATTTTCTCGATATTGCCGTCGGCCGCGTTGACGCTGCTGGCCAGCAGGGCGATCAGGCCGCGCTGGTGCTCCAGTTCGACGCGCAGTTCGACGTTGAATTCGCCGGTGACATCCTTGGCCCACGAGAGCTGGATGCATTTTTCCGGGTTGTGGCGGATCTCGCTGATGTTGCGGCAGTTGTCCAGGTGCACGACCATGCCTTTGCCCGCCGACAGGTGACCGACAATCGGGTCGCCCGGGATCGGCGTGCAGCATTTTGCGTAACTGAGCACCAAGCCTTCGGTGCCGCGAATCGCCAGCGGACCTTCCGGGCTTGGCAATTGTTCGCCTTCGCCGAGCAGGCGGCGCGCCACGACGTAGGCCATGCGGTTGCCCAGGCCGATGTCTTCAAGCAAATCTTCGATCAGTTCGAGGCGGTACTCGGTGAGCATCGCCTTCACGCGTTCGGCCGGAATCTGTTCCAGCGCGCTGTCGAAACCGTTGAGTACCTTGTTCAGCAGGCGTTCGCCGAGGCTGATGGACTCGGAGCGGCGTTGCAGTTTCAGCGCATGACGGATGTGGGTCCGCGCCTTGCCGGTGACCACGAAATTGAGCCACGCCGGGTTCGGCCGCGCGCCGGGGGCGCTGACGATCTCGACCGTGGAGCCGCTTTGCAGCGGTTCGGACAGCGGTGCGAGACGACGGTTGATCCGGCAGGCGATGCAGCTGTTGCCAACGTCGGTGTGCACTGCATAGGCAAAGTCGACCGCCGTGGAGCCTTTGGGCAGCTCCATGATCCGGCCTTTGGGCGTGAACACGTAGACCTCGTCCGGGAACAGGTCGATCTTCACGCTCTCGATGAATTCCAGCGAGTTGCCAGCACGTTGCTGCATTTCCAGCACGCCCTTGACCCACTGACGGGCGCGGGCATGGGTGCCTTTTGGCTGTTCGTCGCCGCTGGATTTGTACAGCCAATGGGCGGCGATGCCGTTGTTGGCCATCTCTTCCATTTCGCGGGTGCGGATCTGGATCTCGATCGGTACACCGTGCATGCCGAACAGCGTGGTGTGCAGCGACTGATAGCCGTTGGCCTTGGGGATCGCGATGTAATCCTTGAAGCGCCCCGGCAACGGTTTGTACAAATTATGCACAGCGCCCAGCACGCGGTAGCAGGTATCGACCTTGTCGACGATGATCCGGAACGCGTAGACGTCCATGATTTCGTTGAAGGCCCGACGCTTGCCGCGCATTTTCTTGTAGATGCCGTAGAGGTGTTTCTGGCGACCGCTGACTTCACCCTGGATGCCGTCGATGGCGAGGCAGTGGCCAAGGGACTCTTCGATCTTGTTGACGATTTCCTTGCGGTTGCCCCGGGCGCGTTTGACCGCCTGGTAGATCCGCGCGGAACGCATCGGGTGCATGGCCTTGAAACCGAGGTCTTCGAACTCGATGCGGATCGCGTGCATGCCCAGCCGGTTGGCGATGGGAGCATAGATCTCGAGGGTTTCCTTGGCGATGCGCCGGCGTTTTTCGCCGGACAGCACTTCCAGCGTGCGCATGTTGTGCAGGCGGTCGGCGAGCTTGACCAGGATCACGCGAATGTCGCGGGCCATGGCCATGGCCATTTTCTGGAAGTTTTCAGCCTGGGCTTCGGCCTTGGTCTCGAAGTTCATCTGGGTCAGTTTGCTGACCCCGTCGACCAGTTCGGCCACGGTTTCACCGAATTGCGCTTGCAGCGCTTCTTTGGCGATACCGGTGTCTTCGATCACGTCATGCAGCATCGCGGCCATCAGGCTCTGATGGTCCATGTGCATGTCGGCAAGAATATTTGCCACGGCAAGAGGATGCGTGACGTACGCCTCGCCACTGCGGCGGCGTTGGCCGTCGTGGGCTTGTTCGGCGTAGAAATACGCTCGGCGGACCAGGTTGACCTGGTCGTTGCCGAGGTAGGTCGATAAGCGATCGGCGAGGGCGTCTATGCTCGGCATGATAACTCCTGCCGTAGGCTGTGATCCCGCGCCGTGCTACGTCGACCAGGCATAGGCTTAGACGGCCTCGTTGGACTCGTCCTCGAACGCAGCGAAGACCGGGTCTTCGTGGACGATTTCCTGCTCGGCGATGAACTCGTAGCTCATCAGGCCTTCAGCGATTTCACGCAGCGCAACTACGGTCGGTTTGTCGTTTTCCCACTGTACCAGGGGCTCTTTGCCGCCGGTGGCCAGTTGACGGGCACGCTTGGTAGAGAGCATGACCAGCTCAAAGCGGTTTTCCACGTGTTCTAGGCAGTCTTCAACGGTTACGCGGGCCATGGTATTCCTCGGAGCGAATGCAATATGCGCGCTGCCCGGTTGGGCGAGCGGACTCAACAGTTTAAAAAATCACCAGCGATTAGGGAAGCGCTGATTTTTTGACCAGACTCTTCAACGCGCTGCAAGCACCAATGTAAAGCCCTTGCAGCGGTTTTGGGAAGTGCTGTTTCAGCCCAGCAATTCAGCCAGCAATTTGCCGAAACGCACTTGTTGGCGTTTCTGTTGCAGCTGATTGGCGCGGAAAATCGCTTTCAGATCGTCCAGCGCGTGGGCGAAATCGTCGTTGATGATCAGGTAGTCGTACTCGACATAGTGGCTCATCTCGCTGACCGCTTCACGCATCCGGCCGTCGATGATCTCGTCGCTGTCCTGGCCGCGGTTGGTCAGGCGCTGGTGCAGGGCCTGCAGCGATGGCGGCAGGATGAAGATCGAACGGGCCTGCGGCATCAGCTTGCGCACTTGCTCGGCGCCTTGCCAGTCGATTTCCAGAATCAGGTCGTGGCCTTCGTCCAGGGTCTGCTGCAGTCGGCTTTGCGAGGTGCCGTAGAAGTTGCCGAAGACTTCGGCGCGTTCGAGGAAGTCGCCGTGCTCGCCCATCTTCACGAACTCTTCGCGGGTTACGAAGTGATAGTTCACGCCGTCCACTTCGCCCGGGCGCATGGCGCGGGTGGTGTGGGAAATCGAGACGCGGATTTCCGGGTTGGCGTCGGTCAGGGCCTTGACCAGGCTGCTCTTGCCCGCGCCCGAAGGGGCGGAAATGATGTACAGGGTGCCGGTGCTGTGGGTCATGTCGGGGTAGCCTTACTCAATATTCTGCACTTGTTCGCGCATCTGCTCGATCAACACCTTGAGGTTGACCGCCGCCTGGGTGCTGCGCGGGTCGAAGGCCTTGGAGCCCAGTGTGTTGGCTTCGCGGTTGAGTTCCTGCATCAGGAAGTCCAGGCGCCGGCCGGCGGCGCCGCCGGATTTCAGCACCCGGCGAACTTCGATGATGTGGGTGCTCAGGCGATCCAGTTCTTCGGCCACGTCGCTCTTTTGCGCGAGCATGACCATTTCCTGTTCCAGGCGCTGCGGGTCCATCTCGGCCTTCATGTCGGCGAAGCGGTCGAGGACTTTCTGGCGCTGGGTGGCGAGCATCTGCGGAACCAGTTCGCGCAGGGTCACCACGTCTTCCTCGATAGAGGTCAGGCGATCGTTGATCAGGCGTGCCAGCTCCGCGCCTTCGCGCTCGCGGCCGGCCTTGAGATCTTTCAGGCCTTGATTGAACAGGGCCAGCGCCTCGGCGTTCAACGCCTGCGGGTCGGTGGCGTCGGCGACCAGTACGCCGGGCCAGGCCAGCACTTCCAACGGGTTCAGCGCGGCCGGATTCTTGATCAGGCCGGCGACGGTTTCAGCGGCAGCGACCAGTTGCGCAGCGCGCTCGCGGTCCACTTGCAGCGGCTTGCCGGTGCTTTCTTCGGTAAAGCGCAGGGTGCATTCCAGTTTGCCGCGCGACAGGCCCTGGCGCAGGGCTTCGCGGACGGCGCCTTCGAGGTCGCGAAACGACTCCGGCAGGCGCAGATGGGGTTCCAGGTAGCGGCTGTTGACCGAGCGCAGTTCCCAGCTCAGGGTGCCCTGAACGCCGGCTTTCTCGACGCGGGCGAAGGCGGTCATGCTGTGCACCATGGCGGTGACCTCGCGATACAGATCGGCGCGGATTGAAGCTCCGCAGCTCGATATCAATGAATTTAAGCCGACTGGCAGCAAAGGCGCAGGATTGTAGCGCAGTGCGGCAGATGCGCCCAAACACACGGTGTGACAAAGGGCTGCAGGCCGTCGGCGAAGTGCGTTTCAGGGCCCTTGATCGACGGCCGGAATTTTTAAGCAGTGCCCAGGCGCGGTGCGCAGCTCTATAATGCTCCGCAGTTTTCCGTCCCCAGTACAGGTATCTCCTATGAAACGTCCAAGTGGTCGCGCTGCCGATCAGCTCCGCTCGATCCGCATTACCCGCAACTACACCAAGCACGCCGAAGGATCGGTACTGGTCGAATTCGGTGATACCAAAGTCATCTGCACCGTCAGCGTCGAAAACGGCGTACCGCGTTTCCTCAAAGGCCAGGGTCAGGGCTGGCTGACCGCCGAGTACGGCATGCTGCCGCGCGCCACCGGCGAGCGTAACCAGCGTGAAGCGAGCCGTGGCAAGCAGGGCGGCCGCACCCTGGAAATCCAGCGTCTGATCGGCCGTTCCCTGCGCGCCGCGCTGGACATGTCCAAGCTGGGCGACGTCACCCTGTACGTCGATTGCGACGTGATCCAGGCTGACGGCGGCACCCGTACCGCGTCGATCACCGGCGCGATGGTTGCACTGGTCGATGCCTTGAAAGTGATCAAGAAGCGTGGCGGCCTGAAAGGCGGCGACCCGCTCAAGCAAATGATCGGCGCTGTCTCCGTGGGCATGTACCAGGGCGAGCCGGTACTGGACCTGGACTATCTTGAAGATTCCGCTGCCGAGACCGACCTCAACGTGGTCATGACCAGCACCGGTGGTTTCATCGAAGTGCAGGGCACCGCCGAAGGCGCGCCGTTCCAGCCTGAAGAGCTGAACGCGATGCTGGAGCTGGCCAAGAAAGGCATGAACGAGATCTTCGAACTGCAAACGGCCGCACTGGCCGACTGAGACGGTTCGTACCCACAAGGAAGACGCGATGAGTGATGAGCAAGAGTTACTGCCCAAGCCGAGCCAGGAGGTTCGCCAATGGGCGATGTTCTGTCACTTGTCCGGCTTGCTGGGGATCTGGTTTCCATTTGGCAGTTTGATCGGGCCGCTGATCCTCTGGCAGATGAAGCGTGAGAAGGACTCGTTTATTGATGCGCAGGGTAAGGAAGCGCTGAATTTTCAGATCACGATGACCATTGCTACGCTCATTGGCGTGGGGCTGACGGTAGTGCTTATTGGGTATCTGCTGATTATCCCGGTGGTCATTTGCTCGTTTGTGCTGCCGATTATTGCTGGGGTGAAGGCTAACAACGGATTCCCTTACCGCTATCCGTTCACCTGGCGATTGCTCAAATAACGATCAACTCGAGTCTCCTGCATAAAAGCAAAAATCAGCGCCCACAAAAAAGCCGACAGCGATGTCGGCTTTTTTGCATCCACGAATCGACGCTTAGATGGTCAGCGTCCAGTCGTAGTCGACGATCAGCGGCGCGTGCTGCGAGAACCGTGGCTGACGCGGAAGGCGTGCACTGCGCACGAAGCGCCGCAGGCCCGGGGTCAGGATCTGGTAGTCGAAGCGCCAGCCCAGATTCAGCATCTCGGCCTGTTCGTTGTCCGGCCACCAGCTGTACTGGTCGCCTTCGCGGCTGACTTCGCGCAGGGCGTCTACGTAGCCCATGTTGCCGACAATCTCGTCCATCCAGGCGCGTTCTGGCGCCAGGAAGCCCGGGGATTGCTGGCTGTCGCGCCAGTTCTTGATGTCGAGCTTCTGCTGCGCGACGTACAGCGAGCCACAATAAATGTACTCGCGACGTTTGCGCCGCTGTTTGTCCAGGTACTTGCCGAAGTCGTCCATGAGCTTGAACTTCTGGTTCAAGTCCTCATCGCCGTTCATCCCCGAAGGAAGCAGCAAGGTGGCAATACTGACTTTGTCGAAATCTGCTTGCAGGTAGCGCCCGTAGCGGTCGGCCGTCTCGAAACCGAGACCGCTGATGACAGCCTTCGGTTGCAACCGCGAGTACAAAGCCACGCCACCTTGGGCGGGAACTTCTGCGTCGCAGGCATAAAGGAAGTAGCCATCCAGTTGGAAGGCTGGGTCGTCCAGTTCAAAGGCGGAGGCACGGGTGTCCTGCAGGCAGATGACGTCGGCATTCTGTGCCTGCAGCCAACTGAGCAAACCTCGCTCGACTGCAGCCTGAATACCATTGACGTTCACACTGATGATCCGCATAAATGGCCCCAAAAATCGCGTGCGTGTATGATACACGGCGTCAAGCTAATTAGCTAAATCCGTGGTATTTGGGGTTTTTTTCATGCAAGCGTATCAGCGCGATTTCATTCGTTTTGCCATCGATCGCGGCGTTTTGCGCTTCGGTGAGTTCACCCTGAAGTCCGGGCGCACCAGTCCTTACTTCTTCAATGCCGGCCTGTTCAACTCGGGCTCCGCGCTGGCGCAGCTGGGTCGTTTCTACGCCGCAGCCATCGCCGAGAGCGGAATTCCGTTCGACGTGCTGTTTGGCCCGGCCTACAAAGGCATCCCGCTGGCGGCAACCACTGCCGTGGCGCTGGCCGAGCACCATAACCGCGATTTGCCATGGTGCTTCAACCGCAAGGAAGCCAAGGCCCACGGCGAAGGCGGCAGCCTGGTCGGCGCTCCGCTGACCGGCGACGTGCTGATCATCGACGACGTGATCACCGCCGGCACCGCGATCCGTGAAGTGATGCAGATCATCGCTTCCCAGGACGGCGCCAAGGCTGCCGGCGTGCTGATCGCCCTGAACCGTCAGGAGCGCGGCAACGGTGAGCTGTCGGCCATTCAGGAAGTCGAACGTGATTTCGGCATCCCGGTCATCAGCATCGTGTCGCTGAACCAGGTGCTGGAATTCCTGGCTGACGACCCGCAGCTCAAGCAGCACCTGCCAGCCGTTGAAGCCTATCGCGCCCAGTTCGGCGTCTGATCGCTTCTTCCGGGCAAAAAAAGACCCCGCTCAGCCAGGCTGAGCGGGGTCTTTTTGTTTGCGCTACCGCTTACGGACGCTTGCGATTGCTGATCAGCGTGCCCACACCGGTGTCGGTGAAGATTTCCAGCAGGATCGCGTTCGGCACGCGGCCGTCGATGATCAGCGAACTGCCGACACCGCCCTGAACCGCTTCCAGTGCACAGCGGATCTTCGGCAGCATGCCGCCGTAGATGGTGCCGTCGGCGATCAGGTCGTCGACCTGCTGGGTGCTCAGGCCGGTCAGCACGGTGCCCGACTTGTCCATCAGGCCGGCGATGTTGGTCAGCAGCATCAGCTTCTCGGCTTTCAGCGCTTCGGCGACTTTACCGGCCACCAAGTCAGCGTTGATGTTGTACGACTCGCCATTCTCACCCACACCGATCGGCGCGATCACCGGGATGAAGTTGCCTTTGACCAGCAGGTTAAGCAGTTCGGTGTTGATCCCGACGACTTCGCCCACCTGGCCGATGTCGATGATTTCCGGCTGAGTCATCTCCGGGGTCTGGCGGGTGACGGTAAGCTTCTTGGCGCGAATCAGCCCCGCATCTTTGCCGGTCAGGCCGATGGCGCTGCCGCCGTGACGGTTGATCAGGTTGACGATGCTTTTGTTGACCTGACCGCCGAGGACCATTTCCACCACGTCCATGGTCGCCGCGTCGGTCACGCGCATGCCGTCGACGAAGTGGCTTTCGATCGACAGGCGCTTGAGCAGATCACCGATCTGCGGGCCGCCGCCGTGAACCACGACCGGGTTGATCCCCACGGCTTTCATCAAGACGATGTCGCGGGCGAAGCCGGTTTTCAGCTCCTCGCTTTCCATCGCGTTGCCGCCGTATTTGATCACCAGGGTCTTGCCGACATAACGTCGGATGTAAGGCAGCGCTTCGGACAGGACCTGGGCGGTGTGGGCGGCGGCTTCGCGTTCGAGGGTCATTCAGGGCTCCGGGTGAATCAGAAATCAGAACGGTAGTTGGAGATCAGGTGCAACGCGTTTCAGTTGGGCATGGAACACAGCCTTGATGCGCTGCAATTCAGCCTCGTCATCGGCCTCGAAACGCAGCACCAGCACCGGTGTGGTGTTGGAGGCGCGCACCAGGCCCCAGCCTTTGGCGTAATCGACCCGCACGCCGTCAATGGTGGTCAGGTCGGCGCCTGGGCCCCACTGTGCATCGTGCAGTGCATCAATGATGCTGAATTTGCTCTCTTCGGTCACATGGATATTGATTTCCGGCGTGGAAATATCGTTCGGGAAGGTCGCGAACAGCGTTTCCGCGTCGGATTTTTCCTTGCTGAGGATTTCCAGCAGCCGTGCGGCGCTGTAAATGCCGTCGTCGAAACCGAACCAGCGTTCCTTGAAGAAGATGTGCCCGCTCATTTCACCGGCCAACAACGCGCCGGTCTGTTTCATTTTTTTTTTGATCAACGAGTGACCGGTCTTCCACATTAACGACTGGCCGCCATATTCCTTGATCAGCGGGATCAGGCGACGGGTGCATTTGACGTCGAAGATGATTTCCGCGCTCGGGTTGCGGGCCAGCACGTCGCGGGCAAACAGCATCAGCAGGCGGTCCGGGAACACGATGGTGCCGGTGTTGGTCACCACGCCGACGCGGTCGCCGTCACCGTCGAAGGCCAGGCCGATGTCAGCCTTGGTTTCCTTGACCTTGGCGATCAGGTCGACAAGGTTTTCAGGCTTGCCCGGGTCCGGGTGGTGGTTCGGGAAGTTGCCGTCGACTTCGCAGAACAGCGGGATGACTTCGCAGTTCAGCGCTTCGATCAGTTGCGGGGCGATCACGCCGGCCGCGCCGTTGCCGCAATCGACCACGACTTTCAGGCGTCGGGCCAGTTTGATGTCCTGGACGATTTCGGTGGTGTAGCGGTCGAGGATCTCGACCTGGGTCACGCTGCCCTGGCCGCTGCTCAGGTTGCCGGTCTTGATACGCTCATGCAGAACCTGGATCTGTTCGTTGGCGAGGGTGTCGCCGGCGATCACGATCTTGAAGCCGTTGTAGTTCGACGGGTTGTGGCTGCCGGTAAGCATCACACCGGATTTGCCGGCCAGCACGTTGGCGGCGTAATACAGCGCCGGGGTCGGCACCAGGCCGACGTCGCTGACGTGACAGCCGCTTTCGGCGATGCCGCGAATCAGCGCGGCAACCAGTTCAGGACCGGACAGGCGGCCGTCACGGCCAACGGACACGTTCGGTTCACCCTGGGCCAGGCTCTGGGAGCCGATGGCGCGGCCGATCCAGTAGGCGGTTTCGGCATTGAGGAATTCCGGCACGGTGCCGCGAATGTCATAGGCGCGGAAGATGCTGTCGGGAAGCTTCGGGGCGACTTGGGCGGGGGTGCTCATCTGCGGAAATGCTCCATCTCGAAAGTGGCGGGACACGCCGACGAATCATCTCGGCGGCTGGCTCAAACTGAAGGGTATGACGGCGGTTTTCACAGAGAGTTCGTGGTGTGAAAGGGCCATGACGCCTTGTCCGGCGTGGCTTTGGCCTGCCAATGCCTTGATTTTCGGTGCTAAACCTTGCAGATGACATTTTGAAATTCGTGGCGAGAAACACGCCCTCGCCACGACAGATTTCTAGCCGATCACTTGGTGCCGGAGTGGCCGAAACCGCCAGCGCCGCGCTCAGTTTCGACGAACTCTTCAACCATTTCGAAGTGCGCCTGCACCACCGGCACCAGCACCAGTTGCGCCAAACGCTCGCCGACCGGCATGGTGAATTCGGTCTGGCCACGGTTCCAGCAGGAGACCATCAGCGGGCCCTGGTAATCGGAGTCGATCAGACCGACCAGATTGCCCAGCACGATGCCGTGCTTATGGCCCATGCCCGAGCGCGGCAGGATCAGCGCGGCAAGGTTCGGGTCGCCGATGTACACCGACAGACCGGTAGGGATCAGCACGGTTTCACCCGGCTTGATCACGATTTCCTCTTGCAGCATGGCGCGCAGGTCGAGACCGGCGGAGCCTGGTGTGGCGTATTGCGGCAGCGGGAATTCGGTACCGATGCGTGGGTCGAGGATCTTGGCTTGCAAAGCGTGCATGTAAATTAAACCTGGTTCAGACGTTCGGCGATAAAAGTGACCAGTTGGCGAGCGATCTTGCTCTTGCTGGTCTGGGCGAAAACCGTGGCGTGCAGCGCACGGTCGATGACGCTGCAGGCGTTTTCTTCGCTGTTGAAACCGATGCTCGGGTTGGCGACGTCGTTGGCGACGATCAGATCGAGATTCTTGTCCTTCAGCTTGCGTGCAGCGTAGTCGAGCAGGTGTTCGGTCTCGGCGGCGAAGCCGACACTGAACGGACGGTCGGGACGGGTCGCGATGGTGGCCAGGATGTCCGGGTTGCGCACCATTTGCAGGACGAAGCCGTCGCCGCTCGTAGGATCTTTCTTCAATTTTTGCGGGGCGACGACTTCCGGACGGTAGTCCGCGACTGCCGCCGAGGCGATGAAGATGTCGCAAGGGATCGCGGCTTCACACGCGGCGAGCATGTCGCGGGCGCTGACCACGTCGATCCGGGTGACACGATCCGGCGTCGGCAAATGCACCGGGCCGCTGATCAGCGTGACGCGGGCGCCGGCTTCCACCGCCGCTTCCGCCAGGGCGAAGCCCATTTTGCCGGAGCTGTGGTTGGTGATGTAGCGCACCGGGTCGATGTTTTCCTGGGTCGGGCCAGCAGTGATCACCACGTGCTTGCCGGTCAGTGCCTGACGCTGGAAGCAGTCTGCCGCGAGCTGGGCCAGGTCGGTGGCTTCCATCATGCGGCCCATGCCGACGTCGCCGCAGGCCTGGCTACCGGAGGCCGGGCCGAAGGCCTTCAGGCCACGGCTTTCAAGGAGTTGCAGGTTGGCCTGGGTGGCCGGATCGCGCCACATGGCCTGGTTCATCGCCGGAGCGACAGCGACGATGGCGTCGGTGGCCAGCACCAGTGTGGTCAGCAGATCGTTGGCAATGCCTTGAGCCAGACGGGCCAGCAGGTCGGCGGTGGCCGGGGCGATCAGCACCAGATCGGCCCATTTGGCCAGTTCGATGTGGCCCATCGCCGCTTCGGCTGCCGGGTCGAGCAAATCCAGGTGAACCGGGTGGCCGGACAGCGCCTGCATGGTCAGCGGGGTGATGAATTCGCTGCCGCCACGGGTCATGACCACGCGCACTTCGGCGCCCTGGTCGATCAGGCGGCGAACAAGGTCAGCGCTCTTGTAGGCAGCGATACCGCCGCCGACGCCCAGAACGATGCGTTTCCGATACAGCCGCTGCATAGGTCTGCCTTTCATTTCGTTGGTGACATACGTGGCGAAACCCCCTCCCCAGGGTGAATTCGCCCGCAAAAAAGATGGGCTACGATATCACAGCGACCGCTACGGAACAGCGGCGCCCACAGACAAGGAATGTGTATGAGTATTCGCGATTGGCCGGCGGCGGAAAGGCCGCGGGAGAAGCTGCTTGAACAGGGCTCGGGAAGTCTTTCCGATGCCGAATTGCTGGCGATTTTTTTACGCACCGGCGTATCCGGGAAAAGCGCGGTGGATCTGGCGCGACACTTGTTGAATCAGTTCGGCAGCCTGCGTGCGTTGCTGGAGGCAGATCTCGGGGCGTTCAGCGAGCAATTGGGGCTGGGGCCGGCGAAATTTGCTCAATTGCAGGCGGTGCTGGAGATGGCCCGGCGGCATCTGGCCGAGCGCATGCGCCAGAAACCGACGCTGGAAAATCCACAGGTCGTACGCGACTACCTCAAAGCCATGCTGCGCCACGAGCCACACGAGGTGTTCGGTTGCCTGTTTCTGGACTCAAAACACCAAGTGCTGACCTTCGAACCGCTGTTTCGGGGCTCCATCGACAACACCGCCGTACATCCCAGGGAAGTGGTGAAGCGTGCGCTGGCGAACAATGCGGCAGCCGTGATCCTGTGCCACAACCACCCGTCGGGAAACACGGATCCCAGTCAGGCTGATCGATTATTGACCAAGCGATTGCAGAAAGCGCTTGAGCTGATCGATGTGCGAGTGCTCGACCACTTCATCGTCGGAGATGGCGAGCCGTTGTCGATGGCGGAGTGTGGCTGGATGTAGCTTGCAGCGACTGCAGTCGCTGCAAGCCGGGGCGGATTACTTCAGGGTGACCTTGGAGTAATCCTGCCGCCCGAACGGGGAGACCGAGTAACCCTGCACGTCTTTACGCGTCAATGCATACGCCGTCGGATGCGCCAGCGGCAGCCACAATGCCTGCTGCTGGATCTGCGCCTGTGCCTGTTCGTAGAGCTTGGTGCGTACGCCTTGCTCGCTGGTGGTCTTGCCGGCGCTGATCAGTTTGTCCAGGTCGGCGTTGCAGTAGCGGGCGAAGTTGGTGCCGGACTTCACTGCCGCGCAGGAAAACTGCGGCGTGAGGAAGTTGTCCGGGTCGCCGTTGTCGCCGGCCCAGCCCATGAACAGCAAATCATGTTCGCCAGCCTTGGCGCGACGGATCAACTCGCCCCACTCGATCACGCGGATTTCCGCCTGAATGCCGATTTCCGCCAGGTCCGATTGCAGCAGTTGTGCACCCAGGCTCGGGTTCGGGTTGAGCAGGCTGCCGGACGGACGCGTCCAGATGGTGGTCTGGAAGCCGTCCTTCAATCCGGCCTTGGCCAGCAACGCCTTGGCTTTCTCCACATCGTGCGGGTAGCCCGGCAGGTTCTTGGCGTAGCTCCAGGTGTTCGGTGGATACGGGCCGTTGGCGGCTTCGGCGGTGTCTTCGAACACAGCCTTGAGGTAGTTGGCCTTGTCGAAGGCGAGGTTGATCGCCTGACGTACTTCCGGTTTATCCAGCGGAGGATGCTGGCTGTTGATCCCAACGAAAGCGGTCATGAACGCGTCAGTCTTTTCGACTTTCAGCGTCGGTTCTTCCTTCGCGGCCTGTACGTCCAGAGGCTTTGGTGACAGGGCAATCTGACACTCGTTACGCCGCAGCTTTTGCAGGCGCACGTTGGCGTCCGGGGTGATGGCGAAGATCAGCGGATCCACCGCAGGCTTGCCGCCGAAGTAGTCCGGGTTGGCCTTGTAGCGGATCGACGCGTCTTTCTGGAATCGGGTGAAGACGAACGGGCCGGTGCCGACCGGTTGGCTGTTGAGCTTGTCGGTGGCGCCGGCTTTCAGCAGTTTGTCGGCGTATTCGGCGGAATAGATCGAGGCAAAACCCATGCTCAGGGTCGCGAGGAACGTCGAGTCCGGGTGGTCGAGGGTGAAGCGCACGGTCAGCGGGTCCAGTGCGTCGATCTTCTTGATCAGGCTCGGCAGCTGCATCGACTGGGCGTGCGGAAAACCGCTCTGAGCGACCTTGTGCCACGGGTTGGCCGGGTCGAGCATGCGGTCGAAGCTGAACTTGACGTCTTCGGCGGTCAACTCGCGGGTCGGCTTGAAGTAATCAGTCGTGTGAAATTTCACCTGCGGGTGCAGCTTGAACACGTAGCTCAGGCCATCGGTGCTGACTTCCCAGCTATCGGCCAGGCTCGGGACCACCTTGCCGCTGGCGGTATCGAAGTCCACCAGGCGATTCATCAGCACGTCGGCCGAAGCGTTGGTGGTGGTCAGCGAGTTGTATTGCACCACGTCGAACCCTTCGGGGCTGGCCTCGGTGCACACGCTCAGGGCGGCGGCATGGGCCAGGGGGCTCAGCAATAGCGGGGCGAGCAGCAGGGGGAGGGCAGCGAGGCGCATGGTCGGCTTCCTTTACAGATCGAAGGCCCATCTGCAAGTGCAGTCTGGAAAAGGCCTACCCTAGTGGTCGCGATTGCAAATGACTATCCCCTTTTTGCATTTTCGGGGCTGTGCGGCTGAGGATTTATCGGAAGTGGCGGCAGGAAAAGTCTCGAATGCGGGTATGATCGGTTTTCTTCGACGAATGGTAAAAATTGCCGCCAGCCTTTGCCCAAGCCGCTTGCGGGCGGAAAAAGCGGCTTTTTAGCCATTCTTTGCACACGGAAAGTTGTTGCTCCGTGGTCTTTCTGGTATAAAGCAGCGCTCTTTTCTAGGGGCCCGGTTCCTTCGCTTGTAGGTGTAGCCGGTAAGACCTCTAAAGAATCGCGGCGCCTGGCGCCACAATGACTAGAGATTAAGCGGCCAACCCATGCCGGGTTGGGCATGTGGTTTTAGAGGGCTGAGGCATGTCTAGAGTATGTCAAGTTACCGGTAAGGGTCCGGTGACTGGGAACAACATTTCCCACGCAAACAACAAAACCCGTCGTCGTTTCCTGCCGAACCTGCAGCATCACCGCTTCTGGGTTGAAGAAGAGAAACGTTTCGTACGCCTGCGCGTTTCCGCCAAAGGCATGCGTATCATCGACAAGCGTGGCATCAGCGTTGTGCTGGCCGAGCTGCGTCGCGACGGCAAGGTTTAAGGGAGCTAATCATGCGTGAATTGATTCGTTTGATCTCGAGCGCCGGTACTGGTCACTTCTACACTACCGACAAGAACAAGCGTACTACCCCGGACAAAATCGAGATCAAGAAATATGATCCGGTTGTTCGCAAGCACGTGATCTACAAGGAAGGCAAAATCAAGTAATTGATTTTTCCCGACTTACGAAAAAGGCCCGTATCTCACGATACGGGCCTTTTTTGTTGCCTGATGAAAGGCCTCAGGCTTTTTGTTCGAAGATCACATAGACCTTGCGGCAGGCTTCCAGCACTTCCCAGGTGCCACGGAAGCCGGCCGGAATCACGAAGCGGTCACCGACACGCAGGGTTTTGGCATTGCCTTCGCCGTCACGTAGCACCGAAACGCCTTGCAGGATTTCGCAGTATTCATGCTCGGTGTAATTCACTGTCCATTGCCCGACTGCACCTTCCCACACGCCGACGCCCATTTGCCCGCAAGGGCTGTCGTATTGATTGAACACCGCTTGTTCGGGATCGCCCTTGAGGACTTTTGCCGGGTCCGGGCGGTAGCGTTCGGCCTGGTCCATGGTCAGGCTGATGTCGACGACGTTCTGGATGTTCATTGTTGTTTTCTCCCGTGATGACGGCGCGGTGGCTTGAAGGGGCCAAAGTCTATGTTGATTAAATTGAACGCCGCAAGGCTGTATAGCCGCCTTATGTCAAATATATTGAAACAACCCCGGCCGCTGGTTTAGGGTGGCGGGTGCCTTGGGCCGAAAACAGGCTGGCCGGGCAGAATTCCTGAGGACGCCGGCGAAGATCGCGCGGCGCTCGTATTCAACAAGAGGAGGACACTCGAATGACCACCCTGAATCGTGCCGACTGGGAACAACGCGCCCGCGACCTGAAGATCGAAGGCCGCGCCTACCTTAATGGCGAGTACACCGATGCCGTCTCCGGCGAGACCTTCGAGTGCATCAGCCCGGTCGATGGCCGTCTGCTGGGCAAGATTGCCAGCTGTGACGCCGCCGATGCCCAGCGCGCTGTGGAAAACGCTCGCGCCACTTTCAATTCCGGCGTCTGGTCGCGCCTGGCACCGACCAAACGCAAAGCCACCATGATCCGTTTCGCCGGCCTGCTCAAGCAGCACGCCGAAGAGCTGGCCCTGCTCGAAACCCTCGACATGGGCAAGCCGATCAGCGATTCGTTGTACATCGACGTTCCGGGCGCGGCGCAAGCGCTGAGCTGGAGCGGTGAAGCGATCGACAAGATCTACGACGAAGTCGCCGCGACTCCGCACGATCAGTTGGGACTGGTAACCCGCGAGCCAGTGGGCGTGGTTGGCGCCATCGTGCCGTGGAACTTCCCGCTGATGATGGCCTGCTGGAAACTTGGCCCGGCGCTGTCGACCGGTAACTCGGTGATCCTCAAGCCGTCGGAAAAATCCCCGCTGACCGCCATCCGCATCGCCGAACTGGCGGTTGAAGCCGGCATTCCGAAAGGCGTGCTGAACGTGCTGCCAGGCTACGGCCACACCGTCGGCAAAGCCTTGGCGCTGCACAACGACGTCGACACGCTGGTGTTCACCGGTTCGACCAAGATCGCCAAGCAACTGATGATCTATTCCGGCGAATCGAACATGAAACGCGTCTGGCTGGAAGCTGGCGGCAAGAGCCCAAACATCGTGTTTGCCGATGCGCCGGACCTGCAGGCTGCGGCCGAGTCCGCTGCCAGCGCCATCGCCTTCAACCAGGGCGAAGTCTGCACCGCCGGTTCGCGTCTGCTGGTCGAGCGTTCGATCAAGGACAAATTCCTGCCGATGGTGATCGAGGCGCTGAAAGCCTGGAAGCCAGGTAACCCGCTGGATCCGGCCACCAACGTCGGTGCGCTGGTCGACACCCAGCAGATGAACACCGTGCTGTCCTACATCGAGTCGGGCCACACCGACGGCGCCAAACTGGTGGCCGGCGGCAAGCGCATCCTTCAGGAAACCGGTGGCACTTACGTCGAGCCAACGATTTTCGACGGCGTGAGCAACGCGATGAAGATCGCTCAGGAAGAAATCTTCGGCCCGGTGCTGTCGGTCATCGCCTTCGACACGGCCGAGGAAGCGATCAACATCGCCAACGACACGCCTTACGGCCTGGCGGCAGCGGTCTGGACGCAGGACATTTCCAAGGCTCACCTGACCGCCAAGGCACTGCGTGCCGGCAGCGTGTGGGTCAATCAGTACGATGGCGGCGACATGACCGCACCGTTCGGCGGCTTCAAGCAGTCGGGCAACGGCCGTGACAAGTCGCTGCACGCGTTCGACAAATACACCGAGCTGAAGGCGACCTGGATCAAGCTGTAAACCGTTGAGGGGGCCTGCTCCGGCAGGCTCCCGAACGATACAAAGATCCCTGTGGGAGCGAGCTTGCTCGCGAAAGCGGTGTATCCGTCAGCGAATCTGCTGAAGGTGCAACCGTTTTCGCGAACAAGCTCGCTCCCACAGTGTTTTGTGGTGCACATAAAAATTATCCACAGGAGCGTGGACCATGCGTTGGGCGACGTATTTCGCCGTGTTGGCGTCTGTCTTGAGTGTTGGCCTGGCCCTCGGTGTCAGCATGCCGCTGGTGTCGTTGCGTCTGGAGGGCTGGGGTTATGGTTCGTTCGCCATCGGCGTGATGGCGGCGATGCCGGCCATCGGTGTGTTGCTGGGGGCTAAGGTTTCAAGTCATCTGGCGGCGCGCTTCGGTACGGCGAACCTAATGCGCCTGTGCCTGTGGGGCGGGGCATTGTCCATCGGCCTGCTGGCATTGTTGCCGAGTTATCCGATCTGGCTGGTACTGCGGCTGATGATCGGGGTAATCCTGACGATCGTGTTCATCCTCGGCGAGAGCTGGATCAATCAACTGGTGGTCGAGCAGTGGCGCGGGCGACTGGTGGCGCTGTATGGCAGCAGTTATGCATTGAGCCAACTGTCTGGCCCGTTACTGCTGGGGGCGCTCGGCACCGAGCATGATTACGGCTTCTGGGCGGGTGTTGGCCTTTTGATCGCTGCGCCGCTTTTGCTGCTGGGGCGCAGCGGTGCACCGAGCAGCGAGGCCAGCAGCGTGACGTTCGGCGATCTATGGGGCTTCAGCCGCGAATTGCCGGCGATTGCCTGGGCGGTGTCGCTGTTCGCTGCATTCGAGGCAATGATCCTGACCCTGTTGCCGGTGTACTGCCTGCAACAGGGCTTCACGGCGGAAATCGCGCTGGCGATGGTCAGCACCGTGGTGGTCGGCGATGCGCTGCTGCAATTGCCGATCGGTGCGCTGGCCGACTACCTGTCGCGGCGGACCTTGTTCACCGGTTGCGCCGTGGTGCTGATGCTGTCGAGCCTGGCGATCCCGATGCTGATCGACACCTTGCTGATCTGGCCGCTGTGGGTGCTGTTCGGCGCCAGTGCCGGTGGTTTGTTCACCCTGTCGCTGATCCTGATCGGCGAGCGCTACCGCGACGACGCGCTGGTGCGGGCCAATGCGCATGTCGCGCAACTGTGGGGTGTCGGTTGCCTGATCGGGCCGTTGGCGGCGGGGGCGGGCAGTCAATGGATCAGCGGGCACGCGTTGCCGTGGTTCATGGCGGCCGGGGCGTTCGGTCTGGTGATTCTGCTGTCGCGGCAAGGGGCGTTCGGCAAGGTGCCGGAGCCGGCCTGATGATCCGGCTGGAGCGGACTGCTACAGCATCCGCTCCAGCCCCACCGTGGTGCTGAACCACGCATTGAACCGCCGCCACCAGCTGCCGGGCTCCTTGGTCAGCGTGTGCATCTGGCCGTTGTCCTCGGTGACCCAGACGACTTTCCCGTCCTGAAGTTTCGCCTCGTAACTCAGCGCCGGCGCCATGCCTTGCAAGGCCAGTTCCCGAACGCGGGCAGCCAGTTCGGGACTGTCCACCAGCACCCCGACTTCGGTGTTCCACAGCACCGAGCGCGGGTCGAAATTGAACGAGCCGATGAACGCTTTTTTCCCGTCGAAAATCATCGCCTTGCTGTGAAGGCTGGAATCCGAGCCGCGAAACGACTTGCTGTAAAACAGGTGCGGGCCGCTGCCGAACTTATCCCCAGGCTGGCGCCGCAGCTCGTACAGCTTCACGCCATGTTCCAGCAACGCTTTGCGATAGGGTGCGTAACCGCCGTGCACCGCCGGCACGTCGGTGGCTTCCAGCGAGTTGGTCAGCAGGCTCACCGACACACCCGCATCGGCACGGCCGGTCAGGTAAACCAGCCCCGGCTGTCCCGGTACGAAGTAGGCGGAAATCATCATCAGTTCTTTGCTGACGCCCCGCAGTTCCGGTGCCAGTTGCGTGGTCAGCAGCAGTTGTGGATCAGGCTTGCCGTCCGCCAGCACCTTGCTCGGTGCATCCCACAACGCCTGGTTCCAGGCCCAGATCAGCTCCCGGCGCCAGATGTCCATGCGCGGGTGGGTGGTGAAGGTCATCAACTGTTGGTACAGCGCGTGGTTCTGCTTGCGGGTTTCTTCGAGGGATTCTTCCAGGCGCGTGCGGGTGTTCTGCAGGTCTTTGGCCGAGGGTTTGCTGGAGAGAAACTCGTCGATCGGTTTGCTCAGGGCGCTGTTCCAGTACTGGTCGAAACTGTGCCCGAGCTGCTCGGCGACCGGCCCGACGCTGAGCATATCGATGTCGGTGAAGTTGAGGTTCGGCTCGGCATCGAAGTACTCGTCACCCAGATTGCGCCCGCCGACGATGGCGGCGCTGTTGTCCGCCAGCCACAGCTTGTTGTGCATCCGCCGATGCTGCAGTGACAGGTTGAACAGCCGCCCGGCCGCACGGGTCACGCCGGTGCTGCGCCCCAGGTTCAGGGGGTTGAACAGACGGATCTGGATGTTCGGATGCGCCGCCAGCGTGGCGATGATCAGGTCGAGGCCGTCGCTGGTGGTGTCGTCCAGCAGAATGCGCACCCGCACACCACGGTCGGCAGCCTTGAGCACTTCTTCCACCAGCATTCGCGTACTGATGCCGTCGTGGACGATGTAGTACTGCAGGTCGAGGCTGCTCTGGGCGTTGCGGATCAATTCGGCGCGGGCGGTGAAGGCTTCGGTGCTGTTGGACAGCAGACGAAAGCCGGACTGGCCTTTGTACGGTGCCGCCTGGGCCTGGATCGAGCGGCCGAAACTCGATGCAGAGGCCGGCAATGCCTGGCTCGGCTCGCGCGGTACGTCGAGGGTCGCGCAACCGCCAAGGAACGAGGCGAGTAACAGCAGAGCGAGTAGGGGCTGTCTGAAGCTCACGTAGGATCGTTCCGATTGGCGGCAAGGGTCGGCATATGGACGCGGGTCTCTCGAAAAAGGTCAGTCGGCTTCAGCCAGCAGTTTGATCGCCGCTGCACCCACCTTGCGCACTGCCTCTTCGACCAGCGCGGTCGGTTTGGCAGCGTAGTTCATGCGCAGGCAATTGCGGTACTTGCCCGAGGCAGAAAAGATGCTGCCGACGGCAATCTGTACGCCCTGATCGTGCAGCGCACGATTCAGTTTCAGCGTATCGAAACCTTCCGGCAGTTCGACCCAGAGCATGAAGCTGCCTTGCGGGCGGCTGGCGCGGGTGCCGGCCGGGAAATAGCGGGTCACCCAATCGATCATCACGTCGCGATTGCGCTGGTATTGCGTGCGCATCCGTCGCAAATGCGGTTCGAAGTGCCCGGCCTTGATAAATTCGGCGATGGCGATCTGCGGTTGTGTCGCGGTGGAGCCGGTGCTGATGTATTTCATGTGCAGTACGCGTTCGAGATAGCGACCGGGCGCGACCCAGCCGATACGCAGCCCCGGCGCGAGGGTCTTGGAAAACGAACTGCACAGCAATACGCGACCGTCTTCGTCGAAGGATTTGATCGTGCGCGGGCGCGGGTAGGTGTAGGCCAGTTCGCCATACACATCGTCCTCGATAATCGCCACGTCGAAGCGCTGGGCCAGGTTGAGCAGGGCGCGCTTACGCGACTCCGGCATGATGTAGCCGAGTGGGTTGTTGCAGTTGGGCGTGAGCTGGATGACCTTGATCGGCCATTGTTCCAGCGCCAGTTCCAGCGCTTCGAGGCTGATGCCGGTGAGCGGGTCGGTGGGAATTTCCAGGGCTTTCATGCCCAGCCCCTTCAGGGTCTGCATGGCGCCGTGAAAGCTTGGCGAATCCACGGCGACGATGTCGCCGGGCTCGCAGATCGCGTGGATGCTGGTGGACAGCGCTTCGTGGCAACCGGTGGTGACCACCAGATCACTGGCGCTCAACTGGCAGCCGGAGTCGAGCATCAGTCGTGCGATCTGTTCGCGCAGTTCGAGGGTGCCGTGGATGTTGTCGTAATACAGACCGGGCATGTCCTGGCGGCGGCTGATACGGGCCAGCCCGCGCAGCAGCGGCTTCATCGTCGGTGACGAGATGTCCGGCATGCCGCGACCGAGTTGCACCACGTCCTTGCGCGGCACGGCGCGAATCAGCTCAAGCACCTGATCCCACTGGGAAATCTCTACCGGCCGTTGGGCCGGACGCCCGACCGCCGGGAGTTCCGGCAGCTCACGACCGGCCGGCACGAAGTACCCGGATTTGGGTTTGGGCGTGGCCAGGCCGCTGTCTTCCAGCATCCGATAGGCCTGCTGCACCGTGCTCAGGCTGACCCCATGTTCTACGCTCAAGGCGCGCACCGACGGCAGGCGATCACCAGGACGGTAGAAGCCTTGTTCGATGCGGGTGCCGAGCAACTCGGCAAGGTTCACATACAGGGTCATGGCACTGCCTCGATGCAGGTGATTCGAAAAACCAGTACAGATGCGGCGTAAATCGACAATTCAGTCTCGGGAACAGCAAATCTGTATGGAGTTAATACAGATGTGTTGAATCTGTAATGCTTTTGTCGACCCGCGCATCATGGAATCTCTGGCTACCCAAGTAAACAGGAGCAATGAAAATGAACGGCTTGAGCGATGTGCGGCTGACGTTACACAGTCAGGAACTGGAGGCAGGGCAACAGGACAACGCGCGCGACGAGATCATGCGCAACGCACCGTCCGGGCTGAGTCGCTGGGGTCTGTTCTGGCATCGTCTTCACACGCGCAAGGCGTTGCTGGGCCTGACACCGGAGCAGCTCAAGGATGTCGGGCTGACCCGGGAACAGGCGCTGGAGGAGGGGTTGAAGCCGTTCTGGCGGATCTGAGTTCTGTATCAGGCGTTCCCACGCAGAGCGTGGGAACGAGCTCAGACCAGCTCTTTGAGCCGATGCCACAACATCCCCAATGCCAGCAACGGCGAGCGCAGATGCTTGCCGCCGGGGAAGGTGATATGTGGCACTTTGGCGAACAGGTCGAAGCCACCGCTGTGCCGGCCGCTGATGGCCTCGGCCAGCAACTTGCCCGCCAGGTGCGTGGCGTTCACGCCATGGCCGGAATAGGCCTGGGCGTAATATACGTTCGGCTGGTCGGCGAGCCGGCCAATCTGCGGCAGACGGTTGGCACCGATGCCGATCATCCCGCCCCACTGATATTCGATCTTCGCTGAGGCGAGCTGCGGGAACACTTCGAGCATCTTCGGCTGCATATACGCGGCGATGTCCTTCGGATCGCGCCCCGAGTAATGGCAAGCGCCGCCGAACAACAGGCGGCGGTCCGCCGAGAGCCGGTAGTAATCCAGTGCCACGCGCTGGTCGCAGACCGCCATGTTCTGCGGCAGCAGGGCGTGGGCTTGTTCTTCGCTCAGCGGTTCGGTGGCGATGATGTAGCTGCCGGCGGGCAGCACCTTGCCACTGAGTTGCGGATTCAGATTGTTGAGGTAGGCGTTGCAGCCGAGCACCAGCGTCTTCGCCCGCACCGAACCTTGCGCCGTGTGCACCCGGACTTCGGGGCCGTAATCAATGTGGGTGACCGCCGATTGTTCGAACAGTTTGACGCCCAGTTGCTGCGCCGCTGCGGCTTCGCCGAGTGCCAGGTTCAGCGGGTGCAGGTGACCGGAACCCATGTCGATCAAGCCGCCGACATAGCGCTTGGAGCCGACCACGGTGTGCATCTCGTTCGCTTGCAGCAAACGGGTTTCGTAGCGATAACCGAGGCTGCGCAACTCTTCGGCGTCTTCGGCGAAGCCTTCAAGGTCGGAAGGTTTGTTGGCGAGGTCGCAATAACCCCAGGTCAGGTCGCAGGGGATCTGAAATTTTTCGACGCGCTGTCGGACGATTTCCACCGCTTCCAGGCCCATGAGCTTCATCTGACGCACGCCGTCGGTGCCGATCACGTTGGCGAACTGGTCGAGCCCGTGGCCTACGCCGCGAATCAGTTGCCCGCCGTTGCGACCGCTGGCGCCCCAGCCAATCCGGTGCGCTTCCAGCAGCACCACGCTCAAGCCCCGTTCAGCCAGTTCCAGCGCGGTGTTCAGCCCGGAGAAACCGCCACCGACCACGCATACGTCGGCAATCAGTTCGCCTTGCAGCACCGGATGGTCGGGCTGCGGCAGGCTGCTGGCGGCGTAATAAGAGGCAACGTGGGGTTGGCTCGCGGAGGCGTGGGCGCGGGCATTCATGGGCGTCATCCTGAACGGGTGTCGAGAAAATTTGACGGAGCATAAGCCGCAGGCCCGAGGCGGGCAACATTGGTCGGCTTATGGTGTCTGGATCACGGCTTTTGCGGCACAATTGCCGCCTATTTCGCTCCGGTTACCGCTGCAATGAGCTGCAACAGTCAGAAAATCCGCACCCTGCGTCAGCAGATTCCCACGTTCGAGTGCGTGCCGGGCTGTCATGACTGCTGTGGGCCGGTGACCACCTCGCCCGAGGAAATGTCCCGCCTGCCGCGCAAGACGCGCGCCGAGCAGGACGCGGCCATGGAAGAACTCAACTGTGTGCACCTGGGGCCGAACGGCTGCACGGTGTATGACGAGCGGCCACTGATATGCCGGTTGTTCGGCACCACCCAGACCCTGCCGTGCCCCAACGGCCGGCGGCCGGTGGAGCTGATTCACCCACGGGTCGAGAAGCAGGTGTTCGAGTACATGGCCGAAAACCGGCAGGTGCTGGTCTGAGCGATCAGTCCGGAATTGGCAGGCTCAGGCTCTCTTTCACTTCTTCCATCACGATGTAGCTCTTGGATTCACGCACGTGCGGCAGCTTGAGCAGGATGTCGCCCAGCAGCTTGCGGTACGAGGCCATCTCGGAAATCCGCGCCTTCACCAGATAGTCGAAATCCCCTGACACCAGGTGGCATTCGAGCACGTGGGGCAATTTCAGCACCGCGCGTCGGAACTCTTCGAAAGTATCGCCGGATTTGTAGTCGAGGCTGATCTCGACGAACACCAGCAGACTACCCTTCAAGTGCTGCGGATTCAGGCGGGCGTTGTAGCCCATGATGATCCCCTCGCGCTCAAGGCGCCGCACCCGCTCCGTGCAAGGCGTGGTGGAGAGCCCGACCTTCTCGCCCAGTTCGGTGAATGAAATCCGCCCGTCCGCCTGCAGGATCCGCAAGATGTTGCGGTCGATCTTGTCCAGCTCACGTTTGGTCTGAGTGTTGGTACGCATAGGGGATGCGCCTCCGTGAAAAGGGTTTTTGCCGAGAATTGTCGCCAAATATAGGCGCTTATACAGTGAAAAGCACTGGCGAATCTTTTTTACACTGCGCGCATCATTGCTCTAACAACAGACGTACGCGGCACGCCGCGATGAGGGATACAAAAATGCGCGTTATGGTCTTGGGTAGCGGCGTCATCGGTACCGCCAGTGCTTACTATCTGGCCCGTGCCGGGTTTGAAGTGGTGGTGGTCGACCGGCAGCCAGCCGCGGCCATGGAGACCAGTTTCGCCAACGCAGGCCAGGTCTCGCCGGGCTATGCCTCGCCGTGGGCCGCGCCGGGCGTGCCGCTCAAGGCCATCAAGTGGCTGCTGCAACGCCACGCGCCGCTGGCGATCAAGGCCACCGCCGACATCGACCAGTACCTGTGGATGGCGCAGATGCTGCGCAACTGCACCGCCAACCGTTACGCGGTGAACAAGGAGCGCATGGTGCGTCTGTCCGAGTACAGCCGCGACTGCCTCGATGAATTGCGCGCCGAGACCGGCATCGCCTACGAAGGCCGCAGCCTGGGCACCACCCAGCTGTTCCGCACTCAGGCGCAGCTTGATGGCGCCGCCAAGGACATCGCCGTCCTGAAAGAGTCCGGTGTACCGTTCGAAGTCCTCGACCGCGCCGGCATTGCCCGCGTCGAGCCGGCCCTGGCCAGCGTCACCGACATCCTCGCCGGTGCCCTGCGCCTGCCGAATGACCAGACCGGCGACTGCCAGATCTTCACCACCCGCCTTGCCGAAATGGCGGTGAACCTGGGTGTGGAATTCCGCTTCGGCCAGGACATCCAGCGCCTCGATTTCGCCGGTGACCGTATCAACGGCGTGTGGATCGACGGCAAGCTGGAAACCGCCGATCGCTACGTGCTGGCTCTCGGCAGCTACTCGCCGCAACTGCTCAAGCCGCTGGGCATCAAGGCCCCGGTCTATCCGTTGAAGGGCTACTCGCTGACCGTGCCGATCACCAACCCGGCGATGGCCCCGACCTCGACCATTCTCGACGAGACCTACAAGGTCGCGATTACCCGTTTCGACAACCGCATCCGCGTCGGCGGCATGGCGGAGATCGCCGGTTTTGACCTGTCGCTGAATCCGCGTCGGCGTGAAACCCTGGAGATGATCGTCAACGACCTTTATCCTCAGGGCGGCAATCTGGCCGAAGCGAGTTTCTGGACCGGCCTGCGTCCAACCACGCCGGATGGCACCCCGATCGTCGGCGCGACACCGTTCAAGAACCTGTTCCTGAACACCGGTCACGGCACCCTCGGCTGGACCATGGCGTGCGGCTCCGGTCGTTTGCTGGCCGACCTGATGGCGAAGAAAAAGCCGCAGATCAGTGCCGAAGGCCTCGATATTTCCCGTTATGGCAACAAGACCCAGGAGTCCGCAAAGCATGGCAATCCAGCGCCAGCTCACCAATGAGCGCATGAGTCAGATCGTCAGCCACAACGGTACGGTGTATCTGTCCGGGCAGGTCGGCGATGACTTCAACGCCGGCGTGGAACAGCAGACCCGCGACGTACTCGCCAACATCGAGCGTTTGCTCGATCTGGCCGGCACCGACAAACAGCACCTGCTGTCGGCGACGATCTACCTGAACGACATCGAGGCGCACTTTGCCGGCATGAATTCGGTGTGGGATCAATGGCTGCCCAAAGGCGCCGCGCCAGCCCGTGCCACCGTCGAAGCGAAGATGGCCAAGCCGAGCATCCTGGTCGAGATCTCCATCGTCGCCGCGTTGCCGTAACCTGTTTTAAAGATCCCTCTCCCGGTGCTGTTGGCGGTTCACGCCGTCAGCCAGCGCCGGTTTTTATTCCCATGACCGCCAAGAAGTCTGCTGCCATGCGTCCTGCCCGTGCCCTGATCGACCTTCAAGCCCTGCGTCACAACTACCGTATCGCCCGTGAAGTCACCGGTGCCAAGGCACTGGCGGTGATCAAGGCCGATGCCTACGGCCACGGCGCGGTGCGTTGCGCCCAGGCGCTGGAGGCTGAAGCGGACGGCTTCGCGGTGGCGTGTATCGAAGAAGCCCTGGAACTGCGTGCCGCCGGGATTCGTGCGCCGGTGCTGTTGCTTGAAGGCTTTTTCGAGGCCGATGAGCTGGCGCTGATCGTCGAGCACGACTTCTGGTGCGTGGTGCATTCGCTGTGGCAGCTCGAAGCCATCGAGCAGGCGGCGTTGAGCAAACCGATCACCGTGTGGCTGAAGCTCGATTCGGGCATGCACCGCGTTGGCTTGCATCCGAAGGATTACCCGGCGGCTTACCAGCGCCTGCTGGCCAGCGGCAAAGTGTCGAAGGTCGTGCTGATGAGCCACTTCGCCCGCGCCGATGAACTGCACGAGCAGAGCAGCGCCGATCAGGTCGCGGTATTTGAAGCTGCGCGTCAGGGGCTGGCAGCCGAAGTCAGCCTGCGCAACTCGCCGGCGGTGCTGGGCTGGCCACAGATTCACAGCGACTGGGTGCGCCCGGGCATCATGCTCTACGGCGCCACCCCGTTCGAAGAAGCCAACGCCGTGGCCGATCGCCTGCAACCGGTGATGACGCTGGAATCGAAAGTCATCAATGTGCGCGAGCTGCCAGCCGGCGAACCGGTGGGCTATGGCGCGAAATTCGTCACCGACAAACCGATGCGCATCGGTGTGGTTGCCATGGGTTACGCCGACGGTTACCCGCGTCAGGCGCCGACCGGCACGCCGGTACTGGTGGCCGGCCAACGCAGCCGCATTCTTGGCCGGGTGTCGATGGACATGCTCTGCATCGACCTGACCGACGTGCCGGAAGCCGGCCTCGGTTCGACCGTCGAGCTGTGGGGCAAGAACATCCTCGCCAGCGAAGTGGCGAAGTGGGCGGACACCATTCCGTACCAGATCTTCTGCAACCTGCGTCGGGTCCCAAGGCTCTATTCCGAGGGTTGAAGCCCAGGCTGGGCCCAAGTGTTGTAAATACTGAACGCTGTCGCCATGATAACGCTCAATATTTCTACAACACTCAGGAGGCCCAAGCCTTGGACGTCGGTGAACGACTGCAATCGATCCGCAAGCTCAAAGGGCTTTCCCAGCGTGAACTCGCCAAGCGCGCGGGCGTCACCAACAGCACCATTTCGATGATCGAAAAGAACAGTGTCAGCCCTTCGATCAGTTCGCTGAGGAAGGTGCTGGGCGGGATTCCCATGTCAATGGTCGAATTCTTTTCCGAAGAGATCCTGCAGGAAAAACCGACCCAGATCGTCTACAAGGCCAACGAGCTGATCGACATTTCCGACGGCGCCGTGACCATGAAACTGGTCGGCCGCGCGCACCCGAGCCGGGCCATCGCGTTCCTCAATGAAATCTATCCGCCGGGCGCCGACACTGGCGAAGAAATGCTCACCCACGAAGGCGAGGAAACCGGGATTCTGGTGGAAGGAAGACTGGAGCTGGTGGTGGGCCTTGAAACTTTTATCCTCGAAGCCGGCGACAGCTACTACTTTGAAAGTACCAAGCCGCATCGTTTCCGTAATCCGTTCGACTCGCCTGCGCGACTAATCAGCGCAGCCACGCCGGCGAATTTTTAAACCGAGAGACGCCAGGCCAGTGCGGCAAAGGTGTCCGGACTGTTTGACCGATGCGCAACAAGACCCCTTTAACTTTGGGGTTGTTTCAGTGTGGCGGGCTAACCGCTATACTTGCGCCCGCCTGCGAACCGTGGCCGCAGGCGTGAATAGCCACCATTGAGGGTGAACGCGTGAATCTAATTATGAAAATGCTGGCTGCACCAGCAACCGTACTGGCCCTCTGGGCTGTCAGCGCTCAAGCTGCGACGAATGACGACATTGCCAAACGCCTCGAGCCCGTCGGCCAGGTCTGTGTTCAAGGGCAAGAGTGCAAGGGGATGGAAGTCGCTGCTTCGGCAGGCGGCGGTGGCGGCGCCAAGACGCCGGACGAAGTGATTGCCAAACATTGCAACGCTTGCCACGGAACCGGCCTGTTGGGCGCACCGAAAATCGGTGACGCAGCAGCCTGGAAAGACCGTGCCGATCACCAGGGCGGCCTCGACGGCCTGCTGGCCAAAGCCATCACCGGCCTGAACTCGATGCCTCCGAAAGGCACCTGCGCCGATTGCTCGGATGACGAGCTGAAGGGCGCCATCCAGAAGATGTCCGGCCTGAAATAAGGTGCACTTCTGACGAAAAAAACCGTCTTCGGACGGTTTTTTTGTGCCTGCGATTCAGGCCCGAGGCTGTTCATTGCAGCAAACAACCGGCAATCTCGGTCGTACCTCTATTCACGGAACGGGCGGGAGGCTTCAGATGGTGCAGTTGTGTTCGATCGAACAGGCAGTGGACGACGTACTGGCTCGGTTGCCGGCGCACATCCACATGGGTCTGCCGCTGGGGCTGGGCAAACCCAATCTCTTCGTCAACGCGCTGTACCGGCGCATCGCCGGTTTGCCGGAGCGGCAACTGACGATCTACACCGCGCTGTGCCTCGGCCGGCCTTCGTTGGGCGACGGTTTGCAGAAGCGCTTCATCGAACCCTTCGTCGAGCGGGTGTTCGGTGATTACCCGGAGCTGGATTTCCTTGCTGACCTGCACCGCGACAGCCTGCCGGCCAACATCCGCATCGAGCAATTCTTCATGCAGCCCGGCAGCCTGCTCAACAGCGCGCCGGCCCAGCAGGACTACGTCAGCAGCAACTACAGCCATGCAGCCCGCGACATCTACGCCGCCGGGCTGAACCTGGTGGCGCAGTTGCTCGCCAGCAGCAGCGAACATCCTGATCGCTTGAGCCTGAGCTGCAATCCGGACATCACCCTCGACCTGTTCCCGATGATCGCCAAACGCCGGGCGGCGGGGGAGACCGTTCTGCTGGTCGGCCAGGTGCACACCGAGTTGCCGTACATGCCGGGCGACGCCGAAGTCGAAATTGACACCTTCGACCTGCTGATTGATGAGAAGGACAACAGCACGCTGTTTTCCACGCCGAACATGCCCGTCGGGTTTCAGGACCACTTCATCGGCCTGCACGCCAGTACGTTGGTGCGCGACGGCGGCACCTTGCAGATCGGCATTGGCTCGATGGGTGACGCGCTGACCGCTGCGTTGCTGGCGCGTCAGGCCGACAATGTAGGCTACCGGGAGTTGCTGGCCGATGTGAATCTCAGCCAGTGGGCGCAATTGATCGAGCGCGAGGGCGGCATCGAACCGTTCGCCAAGGGCCTTTACGGTTGCAGCGAAATGTTCGTCAACGGCCTGCTGGTGCTGGCGGACGCCGGGATCATCCGGCGCAAGGTCTACCCGGACGTGCAGACCCAACAACAGGCCAACGCCGGCAACCTCGACGAGGCGGCGCAAACCGACGGCATTTCAGTGCACGGCGGCTTTTTCCTCGGGCCGCGCAGTTTCTATGAGCGCTTGCGTGAGCTGCCCCACAGCAAACGCCTCGAATTCAACATGACCCGCATCAGCTACATCAACGAGCTGTACGGTCAGGAAGAACTCAAACGCCTGCAGCGCCTTGATGCACGATTCATCAACACCGCATTCACCATGACCCTGCTCGGAGCCGGGGTGTCCGATCAGCTACAGGATGGCCGGGTGCTCAGCGGCGTCGGCGGGCAGTACAACTTCGTTGCCCAGGGCCATGCGCTGCACGATGCGCGTTCGATACTGCTGCTGCGCAGCTGGCGCGAGTCCGGCGGTGACGTCAGTTCGAACATTGTCTGGGAATATGGCCACTGCACGATTCCACGGCACCTGCGGGATATCGTGGTCACCGAGTACGGCATCGCCGATCTGCGTGGTAAGTCCGATGCGGTGGTGATTGAAGCGCTGCTCAATATCAGTGACTCGCGCTTTCAGCAGGGTCTGATCGAGCAGGCACAGAAGGTCGGCAAACTGCCGAAGGATTTCCGCCTCGATCCACGCTTTACCGACAACACCCCGCAACGCTTGCAGGCGATTGCCGCACGGCATCCGAATCTGTTTCCGGAATATCCGCTGGGCTGCGATTTCAATGAGGTCGAGAAGGATTTGCTGCGGGCGCTGAACTGGCTGAAGAGCAAGTTCAAACTGACCGAGATTCTGGAGCTGGGCAAGGCAGCGCTGGATGCGCCGGAGGCTTCGCTGTATCCGGAGCATCTGGCGCGCATGCAGCTCACCCACCCGGAAGGTCTGAAAGAAGACCTGTTTCAGCGGTTGTTGCTCACTGGCCTGAAGGCCACCGCGCAATAACTGTCCACCCCCAAAACAACGGTGGGAGCCAGCAAGCTGGCTCCCACAGAAGTCCTGCGGTGTTACGGGTTACTCGATGAAAGTAACCACGCCATCCTTCAGCGATTTCACGCGAGCCAGCGACTCGACGCGGTAACCCTGCGAATCCAGCTCCGCACGGCCGCCCTGGAACGACTTCTCGATCACGATGCCCAGGCCCGCGACGGTGGCGCCGGCTTGCTTGATGATCGAAATCAGCGCCTGGGACGCCTTACCGTTGGCCAGGAAGTCGTCGATGATCAGCACGCGGTCGCTGCTGGTCAGGTGACGCGGGGAGATGGCCACGGTGCTTTCGGTTTTCTTGGTGAACGAGTAAACGGTCGCCGACAGCAGGTTTTCAGTCAGGGTCAGGGACTGTTGCTTGCGGGCGAAGATCACCGGCACACCGAGGTTCAGACCGGTCATGATCGCCGGGGCGATGCCCGACGCTTCGATGGTGACGATTTTGGTGATGCCGGAATCCTTGAACAGCGAGGCGAATTCGTCGCCGATCAGCTTCATCAGGGCCGGGTCGATCTGGTGGTTCAGGAAGGCGTCGACCTTCAGGACCTGGTCGGAAAGCACGATGCCTTGTTCGCGGATTTTCTGGTGCAATGCTTCCATGAAGCTGTCCTCATTTGGCGCTTTGTGCGCCGAAGGTCTAGTAAAAAGTGGTCAATTCTAGCGCTTTAACATCGCGCGTATATCAGCCAATGCGCTATTGCCCCGCACGGCTTTGACTTCGGTCGGTGTGTCGTCGTTGCCTTCCCAGGCCAGGTCGTCCGGCGGCAGCTCATCGAGGAAGCGGCTTGGCGCGCAGTCGATGATCTCGCCGTACTGTTTACGCTTGGCGGCGAAGGTGAACGCGAGGGTCTGGCGTGCGCGGGTGATGCCCACGTAGGCCAGGCGGCGCTCTTCTTCGATGGTGTCGGCTTCGATGCTGGAGCGGTGCGGGAGGATTTCCTCTTCCATGCCCATGATGAACACGTAAGGGAATTCCAGGCCCTTGGACGCATGCAGGGTCATCATCTGCACGCCTTCGGCGCCGTCTTCCTCTTCCTGCTGACGTTCCAGCATGTCACGCAGGACGAGTTTGCCGATGGCGTCCTCGACGGTCATTTCGCCGTCTTCGTCTTTTTCCAGGGTGTTCTTCAAGGCTTCGATCAGGAACCAGACGTTGCTCATCCGGTAGTCCGCCGCCTTGTCGCTGGAGCTGTTGGTGCGCAGCCAGTTCTCGTAGTCGATGTCCATGACCATGCTGCGCAGGGCGGAGATCGGGTCTTCGCCGGCGCACTGCTCGCGCACCTTGTCCATGAAGCGCTTGAAGCGCGACAGGCGATCGGTGAAGCGGCTGTCCAGATGCTCGCCGAGGCCGAGTTCGTCGGTGGCGGCGTACATCGATATCTTGCGTTCGGTGGCGTAGTTGCCGAGTTTTTCCAGGGTCGTCGAGCCGATCTCGCGGCGCGGCACGTTGATCACGCGCAGGAAGGCGTTGTCGTCGTCCGGGTTCACGATCAGGCGGAAGTAGGCCATCAGGTCTTTCACTTCCTGGCGGCCGAAGAAGCTGTTGCCGCCGCTCAGACGGTACGGCACCTGATGGTGCTGCAGTTTCAGCTCGATCAGCTTGGCCTGGTAGTTGCCGCGATAGAGGATCGCGAAATCACTGTACGGGCGATCGGTGCGCAAGTGCAGGCTGAGGATCTCCATCGCCACGCGTTCGGCTTCGGCGTCCTCGTTGCGGCAGCGGATCACGCGGATCTCGTCGCCGTGGCCCATCTCACTCCACAGCTGCTTTTCGAATTCGTGCGGGTTGTTCGAGATCAGTACGTTGGCACAGCGCAGGATGCGGCTGGTGGAGCGATAGTTCTGCTCCAGCATCACCACTTTCAGGGACGGATAGTCGTCCTTGAGCAGCATCAGGTTTTCCGGCCGCGCGCCGCGCCAGGCGTAGATCGACTGGTCGTCGTCGCCTACTACGGTGAACTGGTTGCGCTTGCCGATGAGCATTTTCACCAGCAGGTACTGGCTGGCGTTGGTGTCCTGGTATTCGTCGACCAGCAGGTAACGCACCTTGTTCTGCCACTTTTCGAGGATGTCGGCGTGCTCTTCGAAGAGCTTCACCGGCAGCAGGATCAGGTCGTCGAAGTCCACCGCGTTGAACGCCTTGAGCGTGCGCTGGTAGTGGGTGTAGACGATGGCGGCGGTCTGTTCCTTGGGGTTGCGGGCGTTTTCCAGGGCTTCGGCCGGCAGGATCAGGTCGTTCTTCCAGGCGCCGATCATGTTCTTGATCTCGTCGACGCCGTCGTCGCCCGCGTATTCCTTCTGCATGATGTCGGTCATCAGCGACTTGACGTCGGTTTCGTCGAAGATCGAGAAACCGGGTTTGTAGCCCAGCCGTTCATGTTCCTTGCGGATGATGTTCAGGCCCAGGTTGTGGAAGGTGCAGACCGTCAGGCCACGACCTTCGCCGGCACGCAGCAGGGTGCCGACCCGTTCCTTCATCTCGCGCGCGGCCTTGTTGGTGAAGGTCATGGCGACGATGTACTGGGCACGGATGCCGCAGTTCTGGATCAGGTGCGCGATTTTGCGCGTGATCACGCTGGTCTTGCCGGAGCCAGCACCGGCGAGCACCAATAGAGGGCCGCCGACGTAGTTCACGGCTTCTTGCTGCCGGGGATTGAGTCGGGACATACGAAAATTCGGGAGTCGTTGACGAAATGGGCCGGCATTTTAACAGGCTCAGCGATTTGTGCTGCTCTCTCCGACTTGTGACGCAGCACGCGATTCAAATTTGCCGGTTTTGTTACTTTCACGCAGGATGCGCGGTGATTTTGCGGCTAATGTTCTCATTCGTGACACAAAATAACGTTTTGATAACCGTTGTCATTTGGTCATTGGTTGGCAGAACGGCATAATGCCCGCCGCCCACATCATTGCAGAGTCTAGGGAGTCAGCTTGACTACGCCTGTCGAACCCTTGCGTTTGCTGCTACTGGCCGAAGAGCCAGCGTGGACAGCGTTATTGCGCGAGTGTCTGGCTCCGTTGGGGAGTGCGGCGGTGCTGATCAGCGCGCCGAACTGGGAGTCGGTCAGCAGTCTGTTCGAAGACAACCGCCATGCGGTGTTGTTGACCGTTCCTGCTTTGCAGCCGGCGCCCGGCCGGTGCAACCTGCCGACGGTGTTGCTGCTGGAGCACGAGCCGGCGACCGCACCCGATGGCGTCAGTGACTGGCTGGTGTTCGATGCCCTCGATGCCGGCATGCTTCGCCGTTGCCTGCGCCATGTGCGCGAACGCGGCGTGCTGGAAAACACCCTGCAACGCCTGGCCGAACAGGATCCCTTGACCGGCATCGCCAACCGTCAGGGTTTCCAGACCCTGCTCACGGCTCGGCTGGCCGAAAACGACGGTCGCGGCCTGGCCCTCGGGCACCTCGATCTCGACAACTTTCGTCACGCCAACGACGCCCTCGGCCATCAGGCCGGCGACCGCCTGATCCTGCAAGTCGTCGCACGGCTGAAAAGCCAGCTGGAGGCCGGCGATCAACTGGCGCGCCTGGGCAGCGACGAATTCGCCTTGCTGATCGACACCCGCCGCGCCCCGCAACGGGCTGAATGGATGGCCGAACGCATCACCGAAGCCTTGGCCGAACCTTACTGGGTCGATGGCGAAAGCCTGCTGATCGGCTCCAGCCTCGGTATCGCCCATGCCCGCGCCCAGGGCGGCGCCGATCCGTTGATGTGGCACGCACACATCGCCATGCAACAGGCGAAGAGCACGCAAGGCTGCACCTTTCACATCTTCAACGAGCGGATCAACCGCAATGCGCGAAGCATGGCCGACCTCGAAAGCGAGCTGCGCCGGGCCTTGCGTCGCGATGAGCTGGAGCTGCATTACCAGCCGCGTCTGAACATGCAGGACGGCCAGATTGTCGGCCTCGAAGCGCTGGTGCGCTGGCGTCACAGTGAGCGCGGCTTGCTGCCACCGAGCGAATTCGTGCCGCTGGCCGAGCAGAGCGGTCTGATCGTGCCGCTGGGTTACTGGGTGATTTCCCGGGCTCTGCGTGACATGCAGGCCTTGCGCGAACGCGGATTGCCGGCGCTGCACATGGCGATCAACCTGTCGTTCCGCCAGTTCCAGGACAGCCAGTTGCTGCCGACGCTCAGTCGTCTGATCGCCGAGCGCGGTGTCGAGGCGCAGTGGCTGGAATTCGAACTCACCGAAACCGCCGTGATGCGCCGCAGCGATCTGGTCAAACAGACCATGGACGCCCTCGGCCGCCTCGGCGTGCGCTTCTCGCTGGATGACTTTGGCACCGGATTCTCGTCGTTCGTGCACCTCAACAGCCTGCCGATCACCTTGCTGAAGATCGACAAGAGCTTCGTCGGCGGCATGGAACAGCGCGAAGAAAACCGCAAACTGGTGCACGCGATGATCAACCTCGCGCACAACCTGCACCTGGAAGTGGTGGCCGAAGGGGTGGAAACCCCGGAGCAGATGGAGTTGCTGCGCGGGTTCGGCTGCGATCAGGTGCAGGGGTATCTGATCAGCAAGCCGTTGCCGCTGGCGGAGCTGGTTGAATACCTGACCTTCGATGCGAGTCAGCAGCCGCCGCTGGAAATCGTGGTTTAACCACAGAACCCTGTGGGAGCAAGCCTGCCCCCACAGGGAAACACCTATTCAGGTTGGGCGACTGCGAACGGCTTTGAGGGTGCAGGCTCCAGGCGAATCATCCGCTTCATTTTCCATTCGAACGCCAGCGTCAGGCTGATCGCCGCGCAGGCCAGCCCCAGCGCCAGTCCCCACCAGACGCCAGTTGGCCCCCAATGCAGATGGAACGCCATCAGCCACGCCGCCGGCGCGCCGATCAGCCAGTAGCAACCGAGCCCGACCAGAAACGTGGTTTTGGCATCCTTCAGCCCACGAATACAGCCCATGGCAATGGTCTGCGTGCCGTCGAACAGCTCGAACCACGCTGCCACAGCCAGCAGGCTCACGGCCAGACGAATCACCTCGGCAAAGGCCGGGTCGTTATGGTCGAGGAACAAACCGACCAGCTGATTCGGCAGCAACCAGAACACCATCGCAAACCCCAGCATCACCACTGCACCGAAGACGATGCCGACCCGCCCGGACATCCGCGCATCGTTCAATTGTCCGGCGCCGTAATGCTGGCCGACGCGCATGGTGATCGCATACGACATCCCCGCCGGCACCATGAACGCCACCGAGACGATTTGCAGAGCGATCTGATGCGCCGCCAGTTGCGTACTGCCCATGGTGCCCATGCACAGCGCCGCGAAAGCGAACAACCCGACCTCCACCGCGTAGGTGCCTCCGATCGGCAGACCCAGGCGCCAGAGTTCTTTCAGGTACTGCCGGTTCGGCCGCGACAGGCCCTCGCGCAGCGGGTAAGCGTCATAGGCCGGATGCCGACGGATATGCCACGCCAGCGCCAGTGCCATGCAGTTGGCGACAATCGCCGTGACCAGTCCGATACCGGTCAGCCCCAGCTTTGGCAGGCCGAACATGCCGGTGATCAGCGCGTAATTGAGCAGGAAGTTGGCCACGGTGCCGGCGAGGCTGATGACCATCACCGGTGTCGCCCGGCCGATGGCGCTGGTGAAGCCGCGCAGGGCCATGAAGCTCAGGTAGCCGGGCAGGGCAAACGGCAGCGCGATCAGAAACTGCCCGGCCGCGTTGACGTTGGTCTCGGTCTGGCCGAACAGCAACAGCACCGGTTTCAGATTCCACAGCAGCAGCCCGGCACCGAGCGCCATCAGCCACGCCAGCCACAACCCGGCCTGGGTCAGTTTGGCGGCGCCGATAATATCGCCGGCGCCCTGACGGATCGCGACCAGGGTGCCGACCGCCGCGATCACGCCGATGCAGAAAATCGACACGAACGAATAGCTCGCCGCGCCCAGACCGCCACCGGCCAGCGCTTCGGGGCTGAGGCGGGCCATCATCAGGGTGTCGGTCAGCACCATCAGCATGTGTGCCAACTGCGAGGCAATCAACGGCCCCGCCAGCCGCAGGATGGCCCAGAGTTCGGTACGCACAGGACGCTGCATGGTGTTCACATCCGTATAAAGAGGGAGCAAGAGACCGTCGATTCTCAGGGTTTGGCGCGGCTTGCACAAAGGGATAAAAAGGATGGGTGGCATGATTAAAACTCATCCAGGAGCAATTCTGCTAAGTTGGCGCAATCCCGCCATTGGAGCGCTGTCCATGTCCCGTCGCCTTCCACCCTTGTATGCCCTGCGCGCATTCGAAGCGGCGGCACGCCACAGTTCGTTCACCCGGGCAGCCGAGGAGTTGTCGATCACTCAGAGTGCGGTGAGCCGGCATATCCGCACGCTCGAAGAGCACTTCGCCTGTCGGCTGTTCCATCGCAGCGGACGCAATTTGCAACTGACCGAATCGGCGCGCTTGCTGCTGCCGGGCATCCGCGAGGGGTTCGCCGCGCTGGAGCGAGCCTGCAATACCTTGCGCGCCGAAGATGACATCCTGCGCATGAAGGCCCCGTCGACCCTGACCATGCGCTGGTTGCTGGCGCGGCTCAGTCGCTTCCGCCATTTGCAGCCGGGCAATGAAGTGCAACTGACCAGTGCCTGGATGGACGTGGATTCGGTGGACTTCAACAACGAACCTTTCGATTGCGCGGTGCTGCTGAGCGACGGGCATTTTCCGTCGGACTGGGAGGCCAGCCTGCTGTTCCCGGAAGAGCTGATTCCGGTCGGCGCCCCGAGTCTTTTGCACGACCAGCCCTGGGATGTGATGCGACTGGCCAGCGCCGAATTGCTGCACCCGACGCCGGATCGCCGCGACTGGCGCAGTTGGCTGGAGCACATGGGACTGTCGGATCAGGTATCGCTCAAGGGCGGGCAGGTGTTCGATACCCTGGAACTGGGGATGATCGCGGCGGCCCGGGGTTATGGCGTGTCGATGGGCGATTTGTTGATGGTGGCCGAAGATGTCGCGCAAGGGCGTTTGAGTCTGCCGTGGCCGACGGCAGTTGCCAGTGGCCTGAATTATTACCTGGTGTGGCCAAAGACCCGTCCGGGAGGTGAACGTTTGCGCCGGCTCAGCGACTTCCTGCAAGGCGAAGTCCACGCCATGGTGTTGCCGCCGGTCACGCGCTTGAGCTGAAACGTTCGAGCCGCCACAATGCCGGCCTTCGGCCATAACCCCGCTGTGCACTCAAGTATTCGGCTTTACCGCCGAATACGTGCAAGTGGGACCGTCGTGCCGGTTCCAGGCTTCACCCCCATTATTAGAATTTTCCGAGCCGCGATCAGGGAGGATCCGCAGACTCGGCCAGGAGCTGTCCATGTCTCAACCTCGCGCCCGGATCGCCTCGCAGCTGGGCCTCGCGCTCGCCGTGATACTGGCGGTTGTCATCAGTGGCAGTACGGTGTTCGCCCTGCGTTCGCTGGACACCGCCAACCTCGCCACCCGTGAAGAACACCTGGCCAGCGAGGCACGTCTGCTCGCCGACCAGTTGAGCACCTTCCACGGCACGCTGCGTGAAAGCACCCAGCGCCTGAGCGGGTTGTTCGAGAAGCGCTTCAGCGCGGGCCTGAGCATTCACCCGAGCGAGCCGGTCAGTGTGGCGGGCACCCAGACCCCGGGCCTGCACCTGGGCAGCGAAGTGTTGAACAACAACTTCAAGGAAGTCGACGAGTTCAAGCAGATGACGGCGGGCGTTGCCACGCTGTTCGTGCGCAGCGGCGAAGACTTCGTGCGGGTCAGTACCTCGCTGACCAAACAGGACGGCACTCGCGCCATCGGCACCTTGCTGGATCACGCTCACCCGGCCTACGCAAAGTTGATGGCGGGCCAGGGCTACGTCGGCCGCGCGCTGCTGTTTGATCGTTCCTACATGACTCAGTACACCCCGGTGCGTGACAGCAGCGGCAAGGTGATCGCGGTGTTGTTCGTCGGCTTCGATTACACCGACGCGCAAAACGCCCAGTTCGATAACCTCAAGCGTTTCCGCATCGGCCAGAGCGGCTCCCTGGCGCTGCTGGACGAACAAAACAAGTGGCTGGTTGCGCCAGCGGGCGTGCAGGCGCCGGATCAAGCGGTCCCGGTGGTCAACGGTCTGGCGAAGACGCCGGGCAAGGGCCGGTTCTGGAGCGACAAGTCCGAAGACTTCTACAGCATCGCCGTACCGTTCGAGGGTGGACCGTGGTCGGTGGTGGCGAGCATGCCGAAATCCGAGATCCGCGAAGTGACCTGGAGCGTTGGCATCCAGTTGGCCATCGGCAGCCTGCTGGCGATGCTGATTGCGGTCGGTTCGGCGGTGTGGCTGCTGCGCAGCAAACTGCAACCACTGGGTGATCTGGTGCGTCAGGCGGAAGCCCTGGGTGCCGGCGATCTGAGCGTGCGCCTGAACGTTTCGAGCAACGATGAAATCGGTCAGTTGGCCCGTGCCTTCAACCAGATGAGCCAGGCGCTGTCGACCATGGTCGAGCACATCCGCCGCGCTTCGGAAGAGGTCAACAGCCGTGCGCAGGCGCTGTCCGGTTTGTCCGGCGGCGCGTATGAAGGCATGGAGCAGCAGTCCGGCGAGATCACCAGCATGGCGGGTGCGGTTGAAGAGTTCTCCGCCACCTCGCTGAACATTGCCGACAACATGGGCAACACTCAGCGTCTGGCCCAGGAAAATGCCCAGCAGACCCAGATCGGTCGCAGCTCGATGGAAGAAGCGTCGTCCTCGCTGGAGCAGATTGCCGGCGCGCTGAACACCACCGCGACTGTAATCAACACGCTCGGTCAGCGCTCCCAGGAAATCGGCGGCATCGTCAGCGTGATCACCTCGATTGCCGAACAGACCAACCTGCTGGCACTCAACGCTGCGATTGAAGCGGCCCGTGCCGGTGAACAGGGTCGCGGTTTTGCTGTGGTGGCTGACGAGGTGCGCAATCTGGCGTCGCGTACCCGTCAGGCGACTGACGAAATCTCCGGGATGATCCACAGCATCCAGCAGGAAACCGGCAACGCCATCAGCACCATGGAGCAGGGCAACGTGCTGATGCAGGAAGGCCTGTCGCGCAATGCCAACGTCGCGTCGGCGCTGGCGCGGATCGATGAGCAGAGTCGTTCGGCGGGTCAGCAGTTCGCGGCGATCACCACCGCGACGCAGGAGCAGAGCAGCACCGCGACGTTGTTGAGCAGCAATCTGCAGAGCATCGCGATGGCCAACAGCGAGCAGCGCGAGGTGGTGTCGAACCTGGCCATTACGGCGAAGGAGCTGGAAAGCCTGGCGGCCGACCTGCGCCAAGAGGTCGACCGCTTCCGCTGAGAGGGCGTACCCGCTTACTGGTACGCGGAGAGGTCTTCGCTGGAGTCGACCTCTCCCCATTCACCCGTGTAGGCAACGGCTTCGACGGGAACCTGGCCAGCATCGATGACGCGCTGCAGCGTGTTGGTCATGTGCATCTTGTCGCGTTGTTCCGGGGTCAGTTCGGCTCGTAGCCGAACGACCTCTGCCCAGCCCTCGGGGGTGAAGCGCAGCAGTCCCATGTATTGGCCCTGAACTTCGTCCACCGATTGCGGCTTGTTGCCGATTTCCGCCAGCGTACCGGCGTCGGTCAGGCGGAACGTTTCGGCATCCAGCAACGGGTCGCCGAAACGTTGCGTCCACAGTTCCAGCCAGTTGGGGTCATAGGTCACCGCCAGTGATGCCGTGTTGGCCATCAACGACTGAACGGCCGCCGGGCTGTAGAAAATATCGGAATAACTCACGAGGCACGGCTGCCCCTGCAGCCACGATTCGGCGCAGGCCAGTGACGACACCATGTTGGTGTCCGCCCAGCGCGGGTTGTGAAACTCGATCAGGCCACGGTCGGCCAGCAACTCACGCTTATAGCCGGTGACCACGGCGATTTCACTGATGCCGGCCGCGCGCAGGGACTCCAACTGCCATTCGAGCAGGGGTTTGCCCCGCAACTCGACCAGGCACTTGGGCCGCTCATCCGTGAGGCTTTTCATGCGACTGCCACGTCCGGCAGCCAGAATAATGGCTTTCACAACACGTCTATCCCGTGGGTTATTGAGAGGAGTGGGGTTCGCCGAACAACTGCCGGATTCGCTGAAGATCGTGGAAGGCAAAATCCGCTTCACGTTCCGGGTGCCACATCCAGCCTTCCCACGGCAGCTGAAGGTGGCGGACGGCTTCGATTTCCCCGTCTTCGCTACGGGCCATGACTTCAAACCCCTGCGGGCAACTGGCAGGAGCGAGGCCGTGATAGCTGTTCACTTCGGCGACGATCCGGCCGGACAACTGATGCCGGGTTCGCACATGACCGGTGACCGGTTTCAGCTCGCCGCCGGACCAGTGCGCCAGCATCTGCATGCCGCGACAAATGCCCAGCACTGGCAACTGACGCGCGCGCGCGTGATCCAGCAGCTCGCTTTCTGTACGGTCGCGGGCCGGGCACTGACCGATGTCATTGCCCCCCGACAGCACAATGGCGTGTGGCGCGACAGCCGCCAGCCAGTGATCGAGCGGCAAACCGTTGGGCACCGGCACCGGGACAAAACCGGCTGCCAGAAGGAAACCGATCAGTCGCTGATCCAGCGCATCACGGGTTTCTCCGCGTTCCGGATGACTGTCCACTCGCTGACTGACGGCGACAACCTTCATGTCATCATCTCCACCCGGCGGCCCGGGCAATCCAGGTGCAGGAAATCTGCGGTCGACCAGCGCCGGTAAAGCACTTCACCCGCACCAATGACGGCCGGCAAGCCCAGTTCGCCGGCACGGATCGCCATGTGCGAATTGGCACCGCCCCACGCTGTGATCAATCCGGCAATCGGGTAGGCGAACAGCCAGTCGAACCCCGGATCCGCGTTGGGAATGCAGACGATCGCCCCGGCGAGTTTGTCCCGGTCGTCGCACAGCACCACCGGCGCGGTCACGCGTTTCTGGGTGATGAAATTGGGCGCCGTTTCCGGCCACTCGAAACTCCAGACATCTTCCGGTCGGGTGATCACCGGCGGCAGGGAGACCTTGAGCGTCTCGGCATAGCGCGCCTTGCCCTGTTCGATGCTGCGCAGCAGCACTTCTTTCGGGTCCGCTGCCGCCACGTGCAGTTCGGTGAAGGCGCGGATATCGCAATAGGCCAGGTCTTCGCGACCGATGCCGTGCTCGGCACCGACTTGCGCAATCAATGCCAGCGCGTCGGAGAGATTGCGGGTGAAGTGAAACTTGGCCAGTTCCCGCAGTTCGATACCGTTCTGCAGGAAGTCCAGCAAACCGACCGGATCAGGCTGCAAACCATGGGCTTCGAGCAGTTTCACGATCTCGCGCATCTGTGGCAGCGTCAGCGAAAACGGTTGAAGCGGTTCCGGAGCGGCTGGACGTTGAGTCCAGTCGAAATAAAGCTCCGGCGCTTCATCGTAGCGGGGTGAAAGGATGTCGTAGGTGCCCGGTCGCAGATGCCCGTAACGCGCCAGGAAAGTCGTCTTGTCGAGCGTCGCCCGGTCGCGTGCCAATTGCCCGCTGACGGTGGAAACACCGGCCATGAACGCATCGTAGTCTGCCTGCGAAAACACGCCCACGGACACCAGCGACCTGAGCATCTGCACGGCGACGAAGCCGGCGCGCGCCAGACCGGCGAAGGGCAGGGTGCCGTAGCGTTTCGCATCTTCCAGCAGCCAGTAAATGCGCTCCAGCGGATCGGCATCGGAAGCCAGCAACTCATCGCGGCGGGCATTGAGCACATCGAGTTTGTTGGCATCGCTGCGCCACAGACCGTCCTTGGGGTGGACGATACGGTTGGTCAGCTTGCGCAGGCTGGTGCTGATCGCGTCCAGCTCGTGGGGCTGGAAGCCTGCATCGGCGAGGCGCTCCAGTTGTTGCGACAGATCCAGGGTGTAGCACGAGAACACGATCTCGAACTCGACCTTGTCGTGGAGTGTCGGTTCAGCCAGCAACCGATCGATGTAGTAGTCGACCAGCCGCCCGGCCAGATCTTCATCAAGGTCTGCCGGAATGAAGGAGTTGAACGACAAGCGCACATCGATATAGGGCAGGCCGAAAAAATGCGGCATCAGCGGAAAGCTGCGCAAGTTGCGGTAGCCGTAGTTGTGACGCTGATAGGCCCAGATGGAGTCGGTCACCAGGTCTCGGTACAGCGAGAGTGCCAACGGTTTGGGCCGGATACCGATGATCTCGGCCGGGTTCCAGTCAGGCATCACGCCATAGACCGTGCGCTGGCCGATCAGGAATGGATGTGGCCGCATGCCGCGCGCCACTTTGCGCTGAATGCTTTCCAGACGGGCCGATTGCTCTGCATCGGATTCCGGACGGGAAGGCAGAATCAGCGGCCGGGCCTGTAACAGCCAGAGCACTTCGCCTTCGGTTTCACGGGTGACTGCAAACTCGCAGTCGACAGGCCCGCCACCGAACAGCTCCAGCAACTCTTCGAGCAAGCCGACCACAGGCGCGAGCGCCGCTGGCGCTGAAACCTTGCTGTGGGCCGCCTGCTGCCAGAGCCGACCGCCCATGCCACCGGTCACCGAGGCCGTGTCGCTGCCTTCCGACCAGTTCACCACCCGATATGGCGCGCAGGTGTTGGGGTCGTGGGAAAACGCCACGCCGGAGCGCAGCACATTCCCCAGCATGGGCTGGACCAGGATCTCGTCCGACGGATACACCTCGCCATAACTGGCGATGACCTGTTCAACCGCCGAGGCCAGCCCTGTGTCATCGACATCCGGGATCGACAGGAAGGCGCCCGCGAAGGACGCCTGGGCGCTGTCCTCGCGTCCGCAACTGGAACGCACGATCCAGGGAGCGGCAGGCAGCCGCCCCCGGATAGCCTGGACACAGGCTTGCCGATCCCGTTGCCAGTCCGCCACGGTGAATGCCAGCAGCGGCGCAATGCGGGCCGACGCGAGTCGTCCTTGCAGGCTGGACAGCGTGCCGGCCTTGGTAGAGAAATGCAGGGCCATCAGGCGTTATCTCAGCTGAGCGACCCAAATGTTCGTCGAGTACGGAATCTGGATCGAAGGCGTCTTCAGGCCTTTCAGGTAGTCGTCGATGGCGCTGATCACTTCGTGGAAGTTCGCACCGGCCTGACGCTCCAGCGTGGCGTGGGAGCGCCAGGCTTCCAGGCATTCTTCGATGCTCTGCTCGTGAATGACACGGGCGTCCAGGTGTACGACCGGGCCGAACAGTTCGCTGGCGTCGATCACGGCCGTCTGGTCTTCGCGACGGGTGCCGTAGCCATAACCCGGTACGCGCTCCTTGATGATGGCTTCGATCCGGGCCTGGATCGGGTCTTCGAGATTGCGGTGGTTCCACATGCAGGCGAACCAGCCACGAGGCTTGAGAATGCGCGCGGTTTCTTTCAGGGCCTGCTGGCGGTCGCAGACGTTGAACGAGCTGCCGAAGGTGACCATGTCGAACGCCTGGGTCGCTTGACCGGTCACTTCGCCGGTGCCTTCGTGCCATTTGACATTGGCCAGCTCGGCGGTGCGCTTGATGCCGTTGGCGCGCATCGCATCGTTGGGCTCCACGGCGGTGACGTCCAGGCCACGAGCGGCCAGCATCAGCGTCAGGTGGGCAACGCCAGCACCCACGTCGCAGAACTTGTCACCCTGTTCGGCACCTGCGATCGAGAGCATCGCGTCGATGGCGGCATCGGCGTAGTCAGGACGCTTCAGATAGGCGTCGGCCAGGGTGGTGTAATCCCATTCGGTTTTCATACCAGATTCCTTGTATAAATTTTATTGAGTAAATCGTCTGCCAGGCTTTGCCCGGAGCGCAGGGGGTCGAATTCAACTAGCCAGTCCGCCGCTTGCGGTTCATCAATGGGCAGGTCAAGTCCGGCAACGTTGTTCAGTTCACCGGCATGAAACCGACGGTAGATGCCCTTGGGATCCCGGCGGCTGAGTTCCTCTACCGGTACTTTCAGGTAAACCTCGAAATAACCGGGCAGATGGGCGCGGTTCCACGCATGAACTTCACGAAACAGCGAGATCGTCGCGATCACCACGGTGTGGCCTTGCGCCGCGATCATTCTGCAGAGATGGGCGTATTGCATGGCCAGCGCGAGTCGACCTTCACGGCCATGGTTCTGCGAGTTGGCGGCGGTGGCGCCGAACACCTCGCGCAATTCATCGCCATCGAGCATCACAACCGATTGGCCATCGCTGCGCAGACGGGCAACGAGCTCACCGGCCAGCGTTGATTTGCCGGCGCCGGAAAGGCCCGTAATCCATATCACCTGCGCGCGAGGGTCACATTTCATAGCATTCTGACCAGTGTTCCGTGTGGGTAAATGGCGTTGAACCTTGCTGCAGGTTCAACGCGCTTTATCTGTGTTCAGTCACGTTCTTTGATATTGCCAAAGGAGTCGATGGTTAACTGGCAGAACATCGAATCATGCTTGTTTTCGATCAAGTCATGAAACACATCCTGCGGTAACGGCAAGTTGCGGTACTGCGTTTCGTAGAACTTCTTGTATATAAAGTAATTGTCGTCGGGGGACATCAGGCTGAAACCCAGTGCCAACTCTTTTAGTTCGTCGCCGTTTTTCGCAATGGGCAGCAGGTTATTCATCTGTTGCAGCCAGGCGTCGACAATCGGATTGCATTCATCGGAGGTCGGAACGTAATAGATTGGCAGCTTGCAAGAGTTGAGCATGAACGAAACACCACCGGTCGAGGCATCGGTAATGATGGTGTCGCACTGCTGGTAGAAAACCGTGCTGCTGGTGCCTGGCTCGTCTATGGTGATCCAGTCATACACAGAGAGCTGTTTGCACAGGTCCTTCAGGGTTGGATGCTCGAGGTCGGCCATGTACGGACGCAGGATGAACCGGGCATGTGCAATCTGTGACCTGACGGCATTGATCACGGTTTGCAGGTTTTCGTACAGCGATGCGCCACTTGGGCAAATGCCCAATTGGGTCGGCAACAGCCCGACAACGTAGTCCCCCGACGCCTTGTTCGACACCGGAGCGGACTCGAAGAACCGGGGGACCTTGATTGGCAACGTCGCGACCGGACTTGTCTTGCGCATGTCGGTGCGCAATGCAATGCCATCGGCAATCAGGGATTTCAGGGCTTTTCTGTCGGGTCTGTAGCGTTGCAGGCCGGTTTTGATCAGGTCAAAACCTGATCGGGATGAAGCAATGACCACGTCCCAATAGGACGTCAGTTCGGCGTAGTAATACTTGTCCTTGGTCGGCATTCCGATATTGCCGTGGGTCATGAAGATGCCAAAGTTCGAATCGTCGAGCAGGCGGCCAACCCAGGCGTCGTTTGAAATGACGATTTGTGATTCCAGGTTCGAAATCTCTTCTACACCTACCTGCTGAACCGGGTAGTCGAGGATCTCTTCTGCCTCTTGCCGGCTCAGCCCCGTCTTGTCTGTTTGCAGGACGATGCAGTTGTAGGTGTTGCGCAGGGCATTGAGCGCAGGGATCAGGTATTCGAGGTATGTTTTGCCGCCACGGGTGACATTGCTGATCAGATAGACGTTTTTCATTATTGATTGGTACTTATAAAATTTGCCGTGGCAAAACAAAGTTGGATCAGCTAGGTGCGCGTGGACAATTAATTGATTGATATTGTCTTGGCGCGTTCGCCATCGAAATCTGTCATCGGCAGTTGTTTTAAGTCTGCCGTCTCATGACGATTTTAATTGATCAAGTATATTGCGCCCGGTGGGCTGAAGAGATCTTTTCCATGATGTGCCGCCTCCATTTTATATTGCTTTAAAGTTTGAGCTTTTAACTAAAGGCTCTGGTGCCTGATGAAGAGCGCCGTCGTTATATCACATCTTGGCTAATGGCTATCAGCGTGCGCGGACTTTATTTTCAGCCGGCACAGACCACTTGCAAACAGCCTGTCCATACCGTCATTGCGTCGCTGGGCGATACTGAAGCGCTTCGGCCAGATGTTCGCGGGAGATGGCATCAACCTTCTCTATATCGGCCAGTGTCCGTGCAACCTTGAGCAACCGATGCGCCGAACGCAGTGAAAGTGTCAGCCGTTCGCATGCAGACTCCAGCCAGTGTTCATCGGTTGTGGATAACTTGCAGTGTCTACGCAACCCCGGCAAATCCAGAAATGCATTGGCGCAGCCTTGACGCTTTTGCTGTCGCTCCCGGGCTTCGGCGACCTGAATCGCTGCACTGGCGCTGTCCTCGCCGGGTTTGATTGCCGGGTTCAATGCAGTGGCTTCCCTTGCAACGGTCAGGTGCAGGTCGATCCGGTCGAGCAACGGCCCTGACAGCTTGTTGCGATAACGCTGCACCATGTCCGGGGTGCACGAGCAACGCCCCGTTGGCTCGCCAAGATATCCACAAGGGCACGGGTTCATCGCCGCGACCAGTTGAAAACGTGCGGGGAAGCGCACGCGATCCTTTGCGCGCGCGATGACGATATGCCCGGACTCCAGGGGTTCGCGCAGAACCTCCAGTACCTTGCGATCAAACTCAGGGAGTTCGTCGAGAAACAGCACGCCGTGGTGGGCGAGGGTGATTTCGCCGGGCTGAGGTTTTGAGCTGCCACCGACCAGTGCCGGTCCGGAGGCCGAATGGTGAGGTTGGCGAAAGGGCCGTTGCGGCCAATGGGTGAGCGGGGCGCCACTGGCGACCGACTGAATCGCAGCCACTTCCAGCGCCTCACTCTCGGCCAGAGGCGGAAGCAACCCCGGCAATCGACTGGCCAGCAACGTCTTGCCCGTTCCCGGCGGCCCGCTGAGCAGCAGGTTATGCGCGCCCGCCGCCGCTATCAGCAGCGCCCGCTTGGCGGCCAGTTGACCCTGAACTTCATTCAGGTCGGGATAGGGTCTGGTGGCATGGATCAACCCGTCCGAAACATAAGGTTCGATCGGCGTATGCCCATTGAAATGCGCCACCGCCTCCAGCAGATGATCCACCGCGATCACCTTCAGCCCTGATGCCAGGCACGCTTCTTCGGCATTCGCCCGCGGAACCATCAGCGTCCGCCCGGCCTTGCGCGCCGCCAGTGCCGCCGGCAATACCCCGCGCACCGCCCGCACCGCACCGGACAACGCCAGTTCACCCAGGCATTCCACGTCATCCAGCGTCAGCGTCGGCACTTGCACACTCGCCGACAGAATCCCCAGCGCAATCGCCAGATCGAACCGCCCGCCATCCTTGGGCAAATCCGCCGGGGCCAGATTCAGCGTGATCCGCCGCGCCGGAAACTGCAGCCCGGAATTGATGATCGCACTGCGCACCCGATCCTTGCTCTCCTTCACTGCTGCCTCCGGCAACCCGACCATGGTCAGCGAGGGCAAACCATTGGCCAGGTGGACTTCGACGGTGACGGCGGGAGCATCCACGCCAATCTGGGCGCGACTGTGGACGATGGCGAGGGACATGGGCATTCCTTGGGTTGAATCGGGGGCCGCTTCCTGCGGGTTTTTGAAGGGTAGTCGGGGAGGACGGTGTTGGAGGGATGGTTGCTTGGGCAAACTTTCACTGGATGTTGCGGGGCAGAACTGAGGAAGCCCTCTCCAGCATTGCAAGCAGATGTGCCGGGTTTTCTTGTAGGAAATGCTGAAGTTTTTTGTGGGGCTTAGATGGGCTGAGTAGTCCGTTTCCTAAAATATTGAGAGACCATTGTGAAACCTCAATGGGCCATTTGCTTTCAAGGATTCCACGAATAAACTCAAGATTAATGCATAACGTTAAGCTTTAAATTATGATCGTTAGCTTTAAGTGTTCTGAAACCGAATACCTGTTCTGCAGCGGTAAAACCCGTTTCTGGTCAGCCATATTGAGTGTCGCGGAACGTAAGCTGACGATGCTTGATGCGGCAGCTGTACTCGCTGATTTACGATCTCCTCCAGGTAATCGACTCGAGGCTCTGGAGGGGGATCGAAAAGGGCAGTACAGCATTCGAATCAACGCCCAATGGCGAATCTGCTTCGTTTGGGGCCTCAATGGACCCGAGGATGTCGAAATCGTCGATTATCACTGAGGTGAGTATGACTAAGAATGGTATGCGCCCGGTTCATCCAGGCGAGATCCTCAAGGAGGAATACCTGGAGCCTCTGAACCTGACAGCTGCTGCATTGGCCAGAGCTTTGAGTGTCTCCACGCCAACGGTGAATGACATCGTCCTGCAGCGCCGAGGTGTCAGCGCGGATATGGCGCTCCGGCTTTCCATATGCCTGGATACCACCCCTGAGTTTTGGCTCAACCTGCAATCGACTTACGATCTGCGCAAGGCCGAGATTGAACGGGGGGCATCAATTAGAGATCAAGTTGAGCGACTTGCTCGCTGTGCCTGATCGCTACAAAAGAAAGAACCCCACGTTGAATGACGTGGGGTTCTTTTTATTCGGTTTCTGAAGGTGGCGTCAGCTTCGCTTCCATCTCAGCCACTTTCGCCTCAAGGCTCTCAAGCCGAGCGCGAGTGCGCGCCAGCACCACCATCTGACTATCAAACTCTTCGCGGCTCACCAGATCCAGTTTGCTGAAGGCGCTTTGCAGCAGCATCTTGAACTGGCTTTCGATTTCGGCTTTTGGCAATGGCGTGTCGCCGCTGAACAGGCGGGAGGCGGTGCCGCTCAGGGCGTCGAGGAAGTCTTTGGGCGCGAGCATGGGATATGTCCTGGAAACAATGGCCGGCAGTGTATCACGCAGTGTCTATAGTCATTTGCGTTGGCCGGGATGCACGCTTTTCGCGCAAAAGGACGAACGGCTGCGCACCGTTGTTGTGCGTATCCCGTGTGCCATTTCGGTGATGGCATCTTCGGCAGCGGCCAAGGGATTGAAATCAGGGGATTTTGGCGAGATGGCAAGCTTTCTGCTTAGTCGGTAGTGACCCATGCACTGATGCAGTCGCTGTGACGAATGCAGTGCGGCAGGCGGAGCGGGGAGTTTCGTCAGCAGCGGTTAGCTGGCGTCAGTCGGGCAGGTAGGGCCGACGATGCGTTACAAAGCCAGGCACTGCGCTTAGACTTGAGTCGGGTTTGTTTTCCTGGGGCAAGTCCACCAATTCGGGAGAGAGTTTCATGAAGCTAGTCACTGCCATCATCAAGCCGTTCAAGTTGGACGACGTGCGCGAGTCGCTGTCCGAAATCGGCGTGCAGGGCATTACCGTTACTGAAGTCAAAGGCTTCGGGCGGCAGAAGGGTCACACCGAGCTGTATCGCGGCGCGGAGTACGTGGTCGATTTTCTGCCCAAGGTGAAAATCGACGTTGCCATCGACGACAAGGATCTGGATCGGGTTATCGAGGCGATAACCAAGGCTGCCAACACCGGCAAGATCGGTGACGGCAAGATCTTCGTGGTCAATCTGGAACAGGCGATTCGCATCCGTACCGGCGAAACCGATACCGACGCGATCTAAACGCCGCCACAAACCCAACGCCCCAGGAGAAAACAATATGACTCTGCGTAAATTCGCAGGGCTAGGCGCCCTGTTGTCCATCGTAATGCCCGGCCTGGCTTTGGCGGCAGATCCGGTGGCGCCTCCAGTCCTCAATTCCGGCGATACCGCCTGGATGCTGACCTCGACGGCCCTCGTGCTGTTCATGACCATTCCCGGCCTCGCGCTGTTCTACGGCGGCATGGTTCGGTCGAAAAACATTCTTTCCGTGATGATGCAGTGCTTCGCCATTACCGGCCTGGTCACCATCCTGTGGTTCCTTTATGGCTACAGCATGGCGTTCGACACCACCGGGATGGAAGCCAACGTCGTCAACTTCAACTCCTTCGTCGGCAGCTTCGGCAAGGCCTTCCTCGCGGGCATCACGCCTGCCAGCATTACTGGCCCGGCGGCGCTGTTCCCTGAAGCCGTGTTCGTCACTTACCAGATGACGTTCGCCATCATCACCCCGGCGCTGATCGTCGGTGCCTTCGCCGAGCGTATGAAGTTCTCCGCGATGCTGGTGTTCATGGGCGTCTGGTTCACCCTGGTGTATGCACCGATCGCGCACATGGTCTGGAGCGGTCCGGGCTCGCTGCTGGGTGACTGGGGCGTGCTCGACTTCGCCGGCGGCACCGTGGTGCACATCAACGCCGGTATCGCCGGTCTGGTGGCGTGCCTGGTGCTGGGCAAGCGCAAAGGCTTCCCGACCACCCCGATGGCGCCGCACAACCTCGGTTACGCCCTGATGGGCGCCGCCATGCTGTGGGTTGGCTGGTTCGGCTTCAACGCCGGTTCCGCCGCAGCCGCCAACGGCACTGCCGGCATGGCGATGCTGGTCACCCAGATCGCCACCGCCGCCGCTGCACTGGGCTGGATGTTCGCCGAGTGGATCACCCACGGCAAACCTAGCGCACTGGGTATCGCTTCGGGTGTGGTTGCTGGTCTGGTAGCAATCACTCCGGCGGCCGGTACCGTGGGCCCGATGGGCTCGCTGATCATCGGTCTGGCCGCCGGCGTGGTGTGCTTCTTCTGCGCCACCACCCTGAAACGCAAACTCGGCTATGACGACTCCCTGGACGCCTTCGGCGTGCACGGTATCGGCGGTATCCTCGGCGCGATCCTGACTGGTGTGTTCGCCGCTCCAGCGCTGGGTGGCTTCGGTACCGTCACCGACATCGCCGCACAAGTCTGGATTCAGTGCAAAGGCGTCGGCTTCACGGTGATCTACACCGCGATCGTCACCTTCATCATCCTCAAGGTGCTGGATGCCGTGATGGGTCTGCGCGCTACCGAGGAAGAAGAATCTGTGGGCCTGGACCTGGCACAACACAACGAGCGCGGCTACAACCTGTAAGTACGCGCCTCAAAAAAACTTGCCCGGTTCGCCGGGCATTTTTTTGTCCGGGATTTGTCATCCTTGAGATGGCTGTAAGGATTTTTCGTACTGCTTTGGTCGTGTTTACGACGGGTGTTTTTCTACGGCCAATGGCTTACATCATTGAAGGAATATTAGGGCCTTTGTTTTTTTTCAGAGCGCGCTAGAATGCGCCCCGAACGTGCGGAGAACTGTATGTGGCAACAGACTCTGATAACCCTGCGGGCACGGCCCCGGGGCTTTCATCTGGTAACGGAAGAGTTGCTCGCCGGACTGCCTGAACTCAAGGCATGCCGGGTCGGTCTGTTGCATTTGTGGCTGCAGCATACCTCGGCGTCGTTGACCATCAACGAGAACGCCGATCCGGCGGTACGTCGCGACTTCGAACGATTTTTCAATCGTCTGATCCCACAAGGAACAGACGGCTATGAGCATAACGACGAAGGCCTGGACGACCTCCCGGCGCACTTCAAGGCCAGCGTGCTGGGCTGCCAGATCAGCCTGCCGGTTTCGGCGGGTCGGCTGGCACTGGGCACCTGGCAAGGCGTTTACCTGGGCGAGCACCGCGATCATGGCGGTGCCCGTAAAGTCCTCGCCACCTTGCACGGTGAAGAGGCATAAACCGTTGGTCACCAATGGTTACCGATTTTTTTACGGCGACTTTCGACAGTCGCCAAAGCTGGTCTATAACTAATCTGCTTTTCGCAAGTCATGAGGTAGAACATGAGCGACGATGATCTGGAAAACGACGACCTCGAAGTAGGCGACGAAGACGAGGCCGAGGACGGTCTGGAAGCAGCAGCGGAAGACGTTGCTGAAGACGATGGCGGTGACGATACGCCGGCCCCGGCTGCCAAAGGCAAGGCCAAGGCTGCGGTGTCGGTCGATGAGTTGCCGAGCATCGAAGCCAAGAACAAGGAGCGCGATGCCCTGGCCAAGGCCATGGAAGAGTTCCTTGCGCGCGGCGGCAAGGTGCAGGAAGTGGAGGCCAATGTGGTCGCCGATCCGCCCAAGAAGCCGGACAACAAGTACGGCAGCCGCCCTATCTGAGGCGTGCCGCTTGCTTGCTGAAAAAGCCCGCCGTCGCTGCGGGCTTTTTCATGGGCGAAAGAAACCTAGCCGAGGCTGTTCCAGCGGGCGAGCACGGCGGGCAGATCGGTCAGGCTGCGAATTTCGGCATCCGGCAAGCGTTCTGCTTCCCAGACCTTGCCCGCCGGGTTGAACCAGATCGCACGCAAGCCGGCCTGCTGCGCCCCGGCGATGTCATCTCCCGGGTGATCGCCGATATGCACCGCCGCTTCAGCGCTCACGCCGCCGCGTTGCAGGGCTTCATGGAACAGTCGCGCATCCGGCTTGGCGATGCCGATGTCTTCGGCGCACAGCGCAAACTTGAAGTAATCCGCCAGCCCGAGGCGACGCACATCGGCGTTGCCGTTGGTGACCACGCCAAGGGCGTAATGCTTGGCGAGGGTTTCCAGGATCGGCTCGACTTCCGGGAACACCTCGATCTGATGCCGGGCATGCAGAAACACTTCGAAACTCTTGTCCGCCAGCGCCGAGGCTTCACCGTGGGCATAACCGGCTTCTTCCAGGGCGTGGAACAGCACCCGCCGACGCAACGCACTGATGCGGTGCTTGAGTCCCGGCTCGCTGGCCAGCACCCGTTCGCGGATCGACCACAGATGTTCCACCGGCACCGCGCCCAGATTCGGCGCATGTTCGCTCAGCCATTCGCGCAAAACCGCTTCGGCGCTGACGATCACCGGGGCGGTGTCCCACAGGGTGTCGTCGAGGTCGAAGGTGATCAACTGGATGCTCATGAATCGTCGCCTTTCATGCGTTTGGCCCGTGGATGGGCGCTGTCGTAGACCGCCGCCAGGTGCTGGAAGTCCAGGTGGGTATAGATCTGGGTGGTCTTGATGTCCGAGTGGCCGAGCAGTTCCTGCACGGCGCGCAGATCCTGGGAGGACTCCAGCAAATGGCTGGCAAAGGAGTGCCGCAGCATGTGCGGGTGCAGGTTCTGCCCCAGTTCGCGCTCGCCGGCCAGTTTGACCCGCACCTGAATTGCGCGCGGGCCGAGGCGTCGGCCTTGCTGGCTGACGAACACCGCATCGTCCGCCGGGTTGGTCAGCGCCCGCAGCGGCAACCATTGCTCCAGCGCTTCCCGGGCCTTTTTACCCACGGGTAACAGGCGCGTCTTGCTGCCTTTGCCGAGCACTTGAACCATGCCGTCGGCGAGGTCCAGTTGATCGAGATTGAGCCCGGTCAGCTCCGACAGGCGCAGGCCGGAGGAGTAGAACAACTCCAGAATCGCTTGATCACGCCGAGCCAGGAAATCGTCTTCCACGGCACCTTCAAGCAGTTGCAGGGCGCGGTCGGTATCGAGGGTTTTCGGCAGGCGGCGTTCGCCTTTTGGCGGCGCCAGACCGGTCGCCGGGTCGTGATCGCAGAGGCCTTCGCGATTCAGATAGTGATAGAGCCCGCGCACTGCAGACAGCAGGCGCGCCAGGCTGCGTGAAGACTGGCCCTGGGCATGCAGGCGGGCGATCAGGCTGCGCAGGCGCTGGATGTCCAGGGCCTGCCAGCTGCCGATGTTCTGTTTGTTGCACCAGCCGAGGACTTTATCGAGGTCGCGCCGGTAGGCCGACAGCGTGTGCGGCGACACCTGCCGCTCACTGCGCAGGTGTTCGCAGTAAGCGTCCAGTTGTCGTTCCATGGTCAGCGTACCGAGCGCAGGGAGCTGTTGACCCGTGGCAGCACGCGGCCCATGACTTCGGCGATGTAGCTGAGGAACAGCGTGCCGACCGAGCTCTTGTAGTGCTGCGGATCACGGCTGGCGATGGCCAGAATCCCGTGGATGCCCTGGTGGCTGACAGCGACCACGGCGGTGGAGCCGATCTGCTTGCGCTGCTCTTCGCCGAACAGGAAGTCCAGCTCGTGTTCGCGCAGGCTGCCGCTGATGCTCTTGCCTTCGGTGAGCAGGCCGCCGATGGCGGTTTGCGCGTCGGCGTGGGTCACCCAGCGGCCGACCGGAGCCGGGTTGTCGCCGAGCAGGATCAGGCTGACGAAGGGCACCTGGAAGTCCTGGCGCAGACTGTCTTCGACGCTGATCACCACGTCTTCCAGGGTGGCGGCGTCCATCAGGGCGAGGATCAGGCGGCGGGTCTTGTCGAACAGGCGATCGTTGTCCCGGGCGACGTCCATCAAGTGCGAGAGGCGATGACGCATCTCGATGTTGCGGTCGCGCAGGATGGACATCTGGCGCTCGACCAGCGACACGGTGTCACCGCGACGATGGGGGATGCGCAGGGACGGCAGCAGTTCTTCATGTTCGACGAAGAAGTCCGGATGAGCCTCCAGGTACGCGGCAACCGCTGCCGCCTCCAGGCTCTCGGACGCTGTTTCACCGGACTGTCGGGCGGGTACCTGAGGCTTATCGGTCATGGCTTCTGCTCACTCAAAGACGGACTTGTCCTTCGTATACACGCACTGCCGGACCGGTCATCAGCACCGGTTGGCCAGGGCCTGCCCATTCGATGGACAAGCGCCCGCCCGGCAGGTCGATCAGCAGTGGCGAATCCATCCACCCCTGGCTGATCGCAGCTACAGCAGCAGCGCAGGCGCCGGTGCCGCAGGCCTGGGTTTCCCCGGCGCCACGTTCCCAGACGCGCAGTTGTGCGCGATTACGGTCGATGACCTGGATAAAACCGACGTTGACCCGCGCCGGAAAACGCGGGTGGTGTTCGATCTTCGGCCCCAGTTCATGCACCGGCGCGGTGTTGATGTCCTGTACGCGCAGCACGGCGTGGGGGTTGCCCATCGACACCGCTGCGAGCTCGACCGATGTACCGTCGACGTCGACCTGATAGCTCAGGGCCTGCTCGGCCGCCTGGAACGGAATATCCGCCGGCACCTGACGCGGGGCGCCCATGTTCACGCCGATCTGGCCGTCGTTACGCACGTCCAGTTCGATGATCCCGCCCTTGGTCTCGACGCGAATCAAGCGTTTGGCGGTCAGGCGCTTGTCGAGTACGAAGCGGGCAAAGCAGCGAGCACCGTTACCGCACTGTTCGACTTCCGAACCGTCGGAGTTGAAGATCCGGTAGCGGAAATCCACATCCGGGTTGCTCGGTGCCTCGACGATCAGCAACTGGTCGAAACCGATGCCGGTGTGCCGGTCGCCCCACATTTTTGCGTGCTTGGGCTGAATGTGCGCGTGCTGGCTGACCAGGTCGAGGACCATGAAGTCATTGCCCAGGCCGTGCATCTTGGTAAAACGCAGCAGCATGGGGTTACTCCGGCAGCAGGCTTTCGCCGGCAAACAGCTCGGCCACGGTCTCGCGGCGACGCACTTCAAACACCTGATCGCCATCTACCAGCACTTCGGCGGCTCGGCCGCGAGTGTTGTAGTTGGAGCTCATCACAAAACCGTAGGCACCGGCCGAATGCACGGCCAGCAGGTCGCCTTCTTCCAGCGCCAGTTCGCGATCCTTGGCGAGGAAGTCGCCGGTCTCGCAGATCGGGCCGACCACGTCGTACTGGCGTGCGGCGGTGTCGCGCGGCTTGACCGCAGTCACGTCCATCCACGCCTGGTACAGGGCCGGGCGGATCAGGTCGTTCATGGCGGCATCGACGATGGCGAAGTCTTTGTGCTCGGTGTGCTTGAGGTACTCGACCTGAGTCAGCAGCACGCCGGCGTTGGCGACGATGAAACGGCCCGGCTCGAACACCAGCGCCAGATCACGACCGTCGAGACGCTCGCGCACAGCCTTGATGTAGTCGGCGGCCAGCGGCGGCTCTTCATCGCGATAACGCACACCCAGGCCACCACCGAGATCGATGTGGCGCAGGTGGATGCCGCAATCGCCCAGACGATCCACCAGATCCAGCAGGCGATCAAGGGCATCGAGGAACGGCGGCAGGGTGGTCAGTTGCGAGCCGATGTGGCAATCGACGCCAACCACTTCCAGGTTCGGCAGGTGCGCGGCACGCACATACACGTCTTCGGCGTCGGCGATGGCGATGCCGAACTTGTTCTCTTTGAGACCGGTGGAAATGTACGGGTGGGTACCGGCATCGACGTCCGGATTCACGCGCAGCGAGATCGGCGCGACAACGCCCAGCTCGGCGGCGACCACTTGCAGGCGCTCCAGCTCGTCGGTGGATTCGACGTTGAAGCAATGCACGCCGACTTCCAGCGCGCGACGCATGTCGTCACGGGTCTTGCCGACGCCGGAGAACACGATCTTGTCAGGGCTGCCGCCGGCGGCCAGGACGCGTTCCAGCTCGCCACGGGAAACGATGTCGAAACCGGCGCCGATGCGGGCCAGGACATTCAGTACGCCGAGGTTGGAGTTGGCCTTGACCGCGTAGCACACCAGGTGCGGCATGCCGGCCAGTGCATCGGCGTAAGCCAGGTACTGGGCTTCGATGTGGGCGCGGGAGTAGACGTAGGTCGGTGTGCCGAAGCGATCGGCGATGGCGGACAGCGCCACACCTTCCGCGAACAGCTCCCCGCCACGGTAGTTAAAAGCGTCCATGGCGATCCCTTAGTAAACGTCGTGCTTGTGTGCCTTGGAGGCAGGCTGCTTTTGCGAAGACTGGGCTTGTGCGGCCGGGTCCTGATCTTCATCGGGCAGGTACAGCGGGCCTTTCTGACCGCAGGCCGAAACGAGACAGGCAACCGCGACGAGCGCAGCAAGGGAAGAGATCAGGCGCTTCATGGCGAAATCCTTGAATATGCGTTAATTGCGCCGGAGTATACCGGCCACCCGGCAGCTTGCCTATGCGACGGAACTCCCGTCCGGCGGGGCTCGGGCTGCGGCGAAGAAACTTTTCCCGCGTGACGGGTGCATATTTCGTCGCCGGGCAGGGCGCTTGGTCGTTATCCTTTGCAATCGGCTGGCAGCGACCGTATCTTGCGGCGCTTGAGCCTGATCAGACATTTTTTGAGGTTGCCGCAATGAGTTTGTCCGAAGCCCGTTTCCACGATCTGGTCGATGAAACCCAGGAAAAACTGGAAGACATCTTCGACGACAGCGACCTGGACATCGACATGGAGAACTCGGCCGGTGTGCTGACCGTCAAGTTCGAGAACGGCACCCAGCTGATCTTCAGTCGTCAGGAACCGCTGCGTCAGCTGTGGCTGGCCGCTGTCTCCGGTGGTTTCCACTTCGATTACGACGAAGAAAGCGAACGCTGGATGTGCGACAAGAGCGAAGAGCAGTTGGGCGAGATGCTCGAGCGCATCGTCAAGCAGCAGGCCGGTACCGAATTCGATTTCGAAGGCCTGTGATTTCGTGACTGACACCGCTCCCGCCCGTCCGCCGAAGCCGCTCTACAGCAACGTCAGCCCGGCCGTGCCTTCGCCGTGCACTGGCGTGTGTCGGCTGGATGAGCAGAAGGTCTGTCTCGGCTGCATGCGCCATGTCGAAGACATCCGCGAGTGGCGCTCGGCCGATGACGAGCGCCGCCGGGTAATCTGCGCGCAGGCGATGCAACGCCGACAGCTCGCCGGAGCGTAGCTTGTATATTTTTTGAGCTGTGATAGTGTCCGGAAACGCCTCAACCCATCGAGGCCTGGTGAAAACCCCGTCTTTTTTGGCGGGGTTTTGCTTTTTTTGTGTGCAGAAGAAAGGAGTCTGCCCGGATCATGACCGCACCTTCCATCACCCTTACCCGTCTGGACGTGCAACGTCTGGAGCGCCTGATCGACAGCCTGGATGACACGCTGCCGGGCGTGATCGCGCTGCAAACCGAACTGGACCGCGCCGATACGCTGGTCGGCCACGATGAAGTGCCCGCCGATGTCGTGACGATGAATTCCCGTGTGCATTGTCGCGAAGAGGGCAGTGGCAAGGACTATCACTTGACTCTGGTTTATCCGAAGCACGCCAACGCCGATGAAGGCAAAATCTCGATCCTGGCCCCGGTCGGCAGTGCGCTGCTGGGCCTGAAAGTCGGCCAGCACATCGACTGGCCGGCACCGGGTGGCAAGACCCTGAAGCTGACCCTGCTGGAAGTCGAATCGCAGCCGGCCAACGGCGGCGACTTCCCGGAGTAACCCTGCCTCAGACCTGCTCGAGCGCCTCGTTCAGAGAGCGCTCCAGGTCAGCCTTGTAACGCAGATACAGATTGCTCGAACTCTGCCCGTCACCGATCACACCCGAGAGATCGAGGTCGGTGATGTAGCAGCGGTAGCGCTCGGTTTCCCGGCGCTGCCCGACAATCTCCCGGGCGACCACGCTGAACAGCTGGTCGCCATGTTCCAGCTCGCTGAATTCCCGCTGATTGCAATACAACGTGACCTGCACTTCGCCCGGTGCGGCTTTGCCGATGATCGCCTGCACGTCGTAGAACGGCTTGTTGACCGGGGTCTGCGGTGCCGGGCGCATTTCGACGCGTCGCGCGCGTCCCGGTCCTGAAGGCAATAACTGGTAATACAAGATTTCAAGGCTGGCGGCGTGGTTCGAGTCCATCGGCAGCAGTGCTTCGCGACGGAACTGGATCGATTGCAGGAACCGTTGCAACGGCACCAACAGGCTTTGCTCGTCGTGATAGGGCAAGTGTTGTTGCCACAGCGCATTGAATTCGTCGAGCACGTACAGCTCGGCCGTTTGTTCGGTGATCCGGTAGAACACCTGAATGCATTCGGGCTGGCCCATCGGCAGGATCAGCGCGAGGTCGTGGTCTTCCAGCGCCATCGGGTCCAGGTGCAGCGGGCTGTAGCGCGGTTGCTCCTCGCCCAGGTAATCGAGCAGCGCCGGCAGGGTAGCGAGAGCGACATGGCTGACCTGGCCCGGCACCAGTTCCAGTACGTGATAGTGCTGTTGCACCTGAATCAGGTAGCGGTGATTCAAGTCGCTGAGCAGCAGGTTCTGAGCGGTGTCGACGATCTCTTCCACCCGGCGGGCGATGAACTGCGCACGGTTGTGGCAGAAGCAACGCACCCGCAACGATGGCTGTTGCGGCCCGCGCGGCAGGTTGTTGAGGTAGTCGCGCAGGCAATCGAGCAGCGCATGCGGGCCGTCGAAGCGATTGACCAGCACTTCGTTCCAGCTGTTGAGCGTGACCTGATCGAGGGTCAGCACCAGGTTTTCGCGCACGCCGGCATAGCTCAGGGAGTCCGTGCGCTCGGTGGTCATCAGGATGTTCAGGTCGCGGTGATGCTTGAGCGGGTCGACCCCGACATTCACCAGTATCAGCACTTCGCTCGGCACGCTGGCGTGCAGCAGCGGTTCTTCGGCAACGGTGGGCAAGGGCAGGGCGATGCTCTGTTGCAGGCTACCGAGCAGGTTGAACAGCTCGAACTCGCTCAGGTCGCTGGTGCCGGGATGCAGGGCCAGTCGTGTGCTGCTATCGATCACGCCGTTGCGATGGCACCAGGTCAGCAGTTCCAGCAACTCGCGGCTGCGCTTGATCGGTGCGAAGTGTTCCCACTCCAGCGCCGTCAGGCTGCCGTTGTACAGGCCCCACTGGGTTTGGCCCGGTTCCTTTTTGTTCGGCGACTGCACCAGGGTCAGGGTGTCTTCGGCCAGATCCGGGGCGATGCCGGGGTTGATGAACTCGACCTTGTCGGCCTTGCGTTCGAACGCGGCGTACAGGCGTCGGCCGAGAACGTTGAGATCACGTTTGTTGATCAGGCTGACAGTCTGCTCGGTGCGGGCGAACTGGGTGAGAAAGCGGTAGCTGTAGTTCAGCTCGTTGACCAGGGCCCGGCGCTCGGCGCTGACCTGACGGACTTTCCACTGACTGCGACTGTCGAGCAGCGCAAGCTGACGCTGGTCCCAGTGCCATTCGCTGGCCAGCCTTTCCAGCAACGAACGCTGCCAGCTCTGGGTGCGACTGTTGCCGGTGAGCTTGCGGTTGACCTTGAGGTACAGCGCCCGACGCACCAGTTCAAGTCGTTCCGGTTCGTTGCGTGCGGTGAGGTATTCCTCGATCCGGCGGTAAACCACCATGTACGGATCCAGCTCGTCGAGGTCCAGCCGGTTGGCGAATACCGCCTGCTTGAAGCGCAGGCTCAGGCACTGCACCTGCGGGTGCTCGCTGGCGTAGACCTCGATCAGCAGCAGCTTGAGCACCGACTTGTAAGGCGATTCGATGCCCTTGAACAGCTGCCACAGCCCGGCGCCCACGAATTCGCCCGGTGGAATGTGCGCCAGCGGTCCAAGGTCGAGGGTTTCATCGTTGCGGATAAAGCGTTTGGACAGCAGCGTGTGGGTGTACTGATCGTAGGCCCGTTCTTCGTAGACCGGCACCAGCCACCAGATCGGCGTACGCCCGGCCAGCCAGATCGCGGTGCGGTAGAATTCGTCCAGCAGCAGATAATGCTGGGTGGTGCCGCAATCCTCGGAACTGAGCTGGGTATCGCGCTCGCCTTTGACGAAGCGTGTCGGGTCGATCAGGAAGAAATGCGCCTCCGCGCCCTGGCTCGCGGCCCAGACTTCGAGCAACTGGCACTTTTTACGCAGCTCGGCGAGTTCGCTGTCGCTCAGGTCGGGGGCGTGGCACACCCACACGTCCATGTCGCTCTGGTCGGCCTGGGCGAGGGTGCCGAGGCTGCCCATCAGGAACAGGCCATGAATCGGCCGTGGCGGATTGCTGCCGTGGCGCGGCTTATAGGAAAACGAACGCGTCAGGCGCTGGGCTTCGGTGAGGGCGTCGGCGTCCGGCTCGTAATTCGACAACCCGGCCGGTGTGCTACCCGAAACATAGCCGGGCAACAGCGGATGATTGACGTGGAAAAACAGCGGCAGCAAGGTCAGCACGCTTTGCTGGCGCGTCGACAGGCCTTCCAGCGCCCGGCTCAGGCGACCTTCGTTGAGTTTCAGAAAGCGTGCGCGCAGCTGGCTGAGTACCTTGCGGTCGATTCCCTCGTCCAGGTCGGGGCGGATTTCATGGGTGCGGGTCATGTCGACTCAAACCGGCTCGCAGGGCTCGGAGGCAGAGGGTCACGGAATGCGGGGGAGTTTAGCGCCTGTGCAGCGCGAGCATTAAGCTGAATTTGTTTTTTGACGTCAGATTTCCACCGCGCGGCGATGGCTTGCAGCCGGGCTGGCCCGCGGAAATCCCGTGGCAGAGGTTTCCGTGGGCAAAGTCGGGAGGATCAGGCGGTTTGTTGCTCTTTCAGAATCGTCAGTACGGTTTGCACGTTTTGTGCGGCATCGCGACCGAGGCTGGTCAGGTAACCGCCATCAGGCTGGTCTGTCAGTTCTTTTTCAAAGAGGCGTTGGGCAGCAGCAATGTGCTTCGGGGCAGCGGTCTGATGAATTTTCAGGCCTTCCTGGGAACTGTCCAGGTTGAAGAGTGCGAGGACTTCCAGTTCGGCAACCAACTCAGGGGTAAGCGACATAAGGACTCCAGACTTTCTAGGAATTGGACGACAGCGCCCCTAAGGTGAACCTGCCGGCGCGACCTGTCCAGTGTGCGTCGGGGTTTTTGTCTCGGGGGTGGATTCCAGTGTAGTCAGGGGCCGGGAGAAGGCCGCAGAGATGGGTGACAAATTGTGTGGGAGCAGAGCTGCTCCCACATCGGGTTGCCCGGTTAAGCCTTTTCCGGTGGCAACTCGGGCAGTGCACGAAGGGCCGCTTCGTACCATTCGGTATTGAACGCGCGGTCGTCATCGAGCATGGCGTCGATCTCGTAAGCCAGCACGTGGGCCATCAGATTCAGGATGTCTTCGCGCTCATAACCGACCAGCGTCAGCTTGTTGAACGTCGCCTTGGCCGCTGGCGGGTTGTCGCTTTCGATCTGGTTTTCGATGGCTTCGATCAAAGTGCTCTCGGTGAACTCTTCTTCGTCGTTATCGATGTCTGTCGGCTCGCTCATGGCAGGCTCCTCAAGGAAAGGCGCCAGTTTACCCGCATTCAGCGGCGTGATGCTGCTGGCAGGATTCCCCGGAGCGATCTATAAACAGGCACTGCCCACCCCGCACGGCCTGGAGGCTATGTGATGTTCAAGCTCTACGGATTCTCAGTCAGCAACTACTACAACATGGTCAAACTGGCGCTGCTGGAAAAAGGCCTGCCGTTCGAGGAAGTCACGTTCTACCCGACGCCTACGCCTGAGTCTCTGGCCATCAGCCCGCGCGGCAAGGTGCCGGTGCTGGGCGCCGAAGGTGGCTACATCAACGAAACGATGGTGATGCTCGAATACCTCGAAAGCACCCAGAAGGGTGTCTCGCTGCTGCCGAGCGATCCGTTTGCGCGCGCTCAAGTGCTGGCGGTGGCCAAGGAAATCGAGCTGTACATCGAGTTGCCGGCCCGTGCCTGTTACGGCGAAGCGTTTTTCGGCGCGGCGCTGCCGGAGGCGATCAAGGAGAAAACCAAGGCTGAATTGCTGCTGGGGTTTGCGGCACTGGGCCGTCACGGCAAGTTTGCCCCGTATGTGGCGGGCGACAGCCTGAGTATTGCGGATTTGTACTTCCTCTACAGCGTGCCGCTGGCGGCTGCGGTGGGGCACAAGCTGTTCGGTCTGGATCTGCTGGCGGACATGCCGAAGGCCAAGGCGCTGCTGGAGCGACTTGAACAGAATCCGCATGTGCAGAAGATCGCAGCGGACAAGGAAGCGGCGATGCCGACGTTTTTGGCGATGATCGCGGCCAAAAAGTAGAAGTTTTGTTCTGAAACAAGTTCGCGGGCAAGTCGATAGTTCGACTTGCCCGCGATGCTTTTAGCGGCTGGCGATCAGCGCCTGACCGCGAGCTACGGCAGCCTTGACCTGCGCCGGCGCAGTGCCGCCGATGTGGTCACGGGCATTCACCGAGCCTTCCAGGGTCAGCACGGCAAACACGTCCTGCTCGATCTGGTCGCTGAACTGACGCAGTTCTTCCAGGCTCATTTCCGCCAGATCCTTGCCGGTGTCGACGCCGTATTTCACGGCGTGGCCGACGATCTCGTGGCAGTCACGGAACGGCAGGCCACGGCGAACCAGATAGTCGGCGAGGTCGGTGGCGGTGGAGAAGCCGCGCAGCGCTGCTTCACGCATGATCGCGTGCTTCGGTTTGATCGCCGGGATCATGTCGGCAAAGGCACGCAGCGAGTCGCGCAGGGTGTCGGCGGCGTCGAACAGCGGCTCCTTGTCTTCCTGATTGTCCTTGTTGTAGGCCAGCGGCTGGCCTTTCATCAGGGTCAGCAGGCCCATCAGGGCGCCGAACACACGGCCGGTCTTGCCACGTACCAGCTCTGGCACGTCGGGGTTTTTCTTTTGCGGCATGATCGAGCTGCCGGTGCAGAAGCGGTCCGGCAGATCGATGAACTGGAACTGCGCGCTGGTCCACAGCACCAGCTCTTCGGAGAAGCGCGACAAGTGCATCATCGCGATGCTCGCGGCCGAGCAGAATTCGATGGCGAAGTCACGGTCGGACACGTTGTCCAGCGAGTTGCCGCCGACGGCGTCGAAGCCCAGCAGTTGCGCGGTGTATTCGCGGTCGATCGGGTAGGTGGTGCCGGCCAGCGCGGCACTGCCCAGCGGCATGCGGTTGGTGCGCTTGCGGCAGTCGACCAGGCGCTCGTAGTCGCGGCTGAGCATTTCAAACCAGGCCAGCATGTGGTGCCCGAAGGTCACAGGCTGGGCGGTCTGCAGGTGAGTGAAGCCCGGCATGATGCTGCCGGCTTCGCGCTCGGCTTGCTCCAGCAGTCCTTTTTGCAGGCGGGTGATCTCGGCCAGGATCAGGTCGATTTCGTCGCGCAGCCACAGGCGGATGTCGGTGGCGACCTGGTCGTTGCGGCTGCGGCCGGTGTGCAGCTTTTTACCGGTCACGCCGATGCGGTCGGTCAGGCGCGCCTCGATGTTCATATGCACGTCTTCGAGGTCGACGCGCCAGTCGAACTGGCCGGCCTCGATTTCACCCTGGATGGTCTTCAGGCCATCGATGATGCTGTCGCGCTCGGCATCCGTCAGCACGCCGACCTTGGCCAGCATGGTGGCGTGGGCGATCGAGCCCATGATGTCGTGGCGATACAGGCGCTGGTCGAAAGTGACGGAGGCGGTGAAGCGGGCGACGAAGGCGTCGACGGGTTCACTGAAGCGGCCGCCCCAGGACTGATTGGTCTTGTCAGTGCTCATGAATTCGCTCGTATCGGCTTGAAGAAAGAAGGCGTGAAACGCTGGCGCGGATAATAACAGGGTTGCCAATCCTGTCGCTGACACTGGTCGATACGTTTTTTTCTCATGTCGGGGTTCATAGTCGCCGCCGGTTCCGGGGGATTTGCTCAAGGATATTTTCCGATTGAGCAATATCGGCCCGGCGAGCGTCTACAGTAGGACTAAGGGTCGGCGCAACTGTGGATCGCGCAAAGGTCTGGCCGCCGACTATAAGAAGAGAGGGGTGGGTGTATTGACCATCGGCATACCCTGCGTAAAACGCAGACAGCAGCGAGCTTTGAGTGGTGCGTCCCGGGTGTCGGCAAATATTGCCGGCCGACGTACGGCACTTTTTGCCGCTCGCGCTAGTCTTAGCGTGGATCGCGGTGACGGACGTCACTCCACTTGTCTACGCTATCCTTGTGCGAGACTCACGCAGGAATCCAGCGCAATATGAATGTCCTGATCGTTGATGACGAACCACTGGCCCGCGAGCGCCTCGCCCGAATGGTGAGCGAGCTCGAGGGCTACACAGTCCTGGAGCCCAGCGCCACCAATGGCGAAGAGGCGTTGGCACTGATCGACAGCCACAAGCCGGATATCGTGCTGCTCGATATCCGCATGCCAGGCCTCGATGGCCTGCAAGTGGCTGCCCGCCTGTGCGAACGCGAAACCCCGCCCGCCGTGGTGTTTTGCTCCGGTATCGATGAATTTGCCTTGGAGGCCCTGCAGGCCAGTGCCGTGGGCCATGTGGTGAAACCCGTGCGAACCGAACATCTGCAGGAAGCCCTGAAAAGGGCTGAACGTCCGAATCGGGCTCAGCTTTCGGCCCTGACTCGTCCCGCCGCCGAAAGCGGCACCGGCCCGCGCAGCCACATCAGCGCGAGAACCCGCAAAGGCATCGAGCTGATCCCGCTGGATCAGGTGGTGTACTTCATTGCCGACCACAAATACGTGACCTTGCGCCATGAAACCGGTGAAGTCCTGCTGGACGAGCCCCTCAAGGCCCTGGAAGACGAATTCGGCGAGCGCTTCGTGCGCATCCATCGCAACGCGCTGGTGGCTCGAGACCGCATCGAGCGACTACAACGTACGCCGTTGGGCCACTTCCAGTTGTTCCTCAAGGGGCTGAACGGTGACGCGCTGATCGTCAGTCGCCGGCATGTGGCGGGCGTGCGCAAAATGATGCAAGGGCTTTAGTCCGCAGGCGTCGGGCGGCTCTCAACTCTTTTCACCAGGCATTGCCGGCCAGGGAGGCCACGCCGTTTCTGATTCAGGTCAAAGTGGATTTGGCTGAGCTGTTATTATCCGCCGTATCTATTCAGTACGGATTGATCCATGTCCTCTCGCGAAATCCGCATCGCCACCCGCAAAAGTGCACTGGCCCTCTGGCAGGCCGAATACGTCAAAGCCCGTCTGGAAGCAGCCCACCCGGGACTGCTGGTGACGCTGGTGCCCATGGTCAGTCGTGGCGACAAGCTGCTCGATTCCCCCCTGTCGAAAATCGGCGGCAAGGGTCTGTTCGTCAAGGAACTGGAAACCGCGCTGCTGGAAAACGAAGCCGACATCGCCGTCCATTCGATGAAAGACGTGCCGATGGACTTCCCCGAAGGCCTCGGACTGTTCTGCATCTGCGAGCGCGAAGACCCGCGTGACGCCTTTGTCTCCAATAACTATTCCAGCCTCGATGCATTGCCTGCCGGCAGCATCGTGGGCACCTCCAGCCTGCGTCGCCAGGCGCAGTTGCTGACCCGCCGTCCCGACCTGGAAATCCGTTTCCTGCGCGGTAACGTCAATACCCGCCTGGCCAAGCTCGATGCCGGCGAGTACGACGCGATCATTCTCGCGGCGGCCGGCCTGATTCGTCTCGGTTTCGAAGATCGCATCACCTCGGCGATCAGCGTCGATGACAGCCTGCCGGCCGGTGGCCAGGGCGCCGTCGGTATCGAATGCCGCAGTGCCGATACCGAAATCCATGCCTTGCTCGCGCCTTTGCATCACGCCGATACCGCTGACCGCGTGAGCGCCGAACGTGCCCTCAACAAACACTTGAATGGCGGCTGCCAGGTGCCGATCGCCTGTTACGCCGTGCTTGAAGGCGAGCAGTTGTGGCTGCGTGGTCTGGTCGGCGAGCCGAGCGGCGGCAAGCTGCTGAGCGCCGAAGCCCGTGCGCCACGCGCTGCCGCTGAAACGCTGGGCGTGCAAGTCGCTGAAGATTTGCTCCGCCAGGGTGCCGCCGACATTCTCAAGGCTGTCTACGGCGAGGCAGGTCACGAGTGACTGCCTGGCGCCTGCTGCTGACGCGTCCCGCTGACGATTGCGAGGCGCTGGCCGAGGTGCTGGCCGGACAGGGGATTTTCAGCAGCTGCCTGCCGCTTTTGGAAATCGCGCCGCTGCCGGTCTCTGACACAATTCGCCAGACGTTTGCCCGGTTGTCGCGCTACAGCGCGGTGATCGTGGTCAGCAAACCGGCGGCGCGTATCGCCGTGCAATGGATTGATACCGATGAGGCGTCGCTGCCGGCCATGCCCTGGTTCAGCGTTGGCGCGGCGACGGCGCAGATTCTTCGGGATCGGGGCCTGGATGCGCACTGCCCGGACGAGGGTGATGACAGCGAAGCCTTGCTGCAATTGCCGCGTCTGCTCGACGCCGTCGCACAGCCCGGCGCGCCGGTGTTGATCCTGCGCGGAGAGGGCGGTCGCGAGCTGCTGGCCGAGCGCCTGCGCGCGCTTGGTGCTAGTGTCGAGTATCTGGAACTGTACCGCCGTGACCTGCCGGACTATCCGCCGCGGGAACTGCCCCGACGGATTGAGGCGGAACGCCTGAACGGGCTGGTGGTCAGCAGTGGACAGGGTTTTGAGCACCTGCGCCAATTGGCCGGCGACACTTGGCCAGTGCTTGCGCAGATGCCGTTGTTTGTTCCAAGCCCAAGGGTCGCCGAGCAGGCACGTGCCGCCGGGGCCCGAACAGTTGTGGATTGTCGCGGCGCCAGTGCCGCGGCCTTGCTGACGGCGTTACGGGAGCATCCCGTGCCCGTTCTCTAATGCAAAGGATGGATACGTGAGCGAAACAGCCTTGCCTAAAGATGACGTTCAACCTGTGATCGATGCACCGGTTGAAGTACCGCCACCGGCCGCTGAACCGCGCCGAGGCAACGGATTGGCCATTGTCGCGCTGCTGCTCGGCGCTGCCGGTATCGCAGTGGGTGGCTGGGGTGTCTGGCAGGTGCGACACCTGCAAGCCAACACTCAGGAGCAATTGAGTCAGGTACAGGCGTTGAGTGACCAGGCCCAGACCCTGAAACTCAACGACCAGCGTCTGACCGAGCGCCTCGGGCAGTTGCCGGGCGCTGACGAACTCGCCGACCGCCAGCGTCTGGTGACGCAGCTTCAAGGTGATCAGCAGCGTCTCAATCAACGTCTGGAAACGGTTCTCGGTGCCAGCCGCAAGGACTGGCGCCTGGCCGAGGCCGAGCATTTGCTGCGTCTGGCCAGCCTGCGTCTTTCGGCCCTGCAGGACATCAGCAGCGCTCAGGCGCTGGTGCAGGGCGCCGATGAAATCCTGCGCGAGCAGAACGACCCGGGTTCGTTTGCCGCGCGCGAGCAAGTGGCGAAAACCCTGGTGGCGCTGCGCAGCACCGCACAGCCTGATCGTACCGGTCTGTTTCTGAGACTGGGTGCGTTGCGCGATCAGGTCATCGAGCTCACCGAGCTGGCACCTGAGTACAAGGATCGCGGTGATTCCCTGCTGGGTCTGACTGCCGATGGCGACGGTGCCAGTCGCTGGTCGCAGTGGTGGGATCAGATCTCGCGATACATCCGTATCGATTTCAACGCGGACAAAAAAGTCCGGCCGCTGCTTGCCGGTCAGAGCCTGAGCCAGGTGCGTCTGGCCTTGAGCCTTTCGCTCGAGCAGGCGCAATGGGCCGCCCTCAACGGTCAGGCGCCGGTGTACACCCAGGCATTGGCTGAGGCGCGGGATGTGCTCAAGGGCAATTTCAACCCGGACAACCCGCAGAGCAAAATCATGCTCGAGCAAGTGGCGGAGCTGAGCAAGCAACCGGTCACAGTCGTCACCCCGGATCTGGCGGGCACCCTCAGCGCTGTGCAGGCCTATCTTGAGCGACGTAACGTCAACGCTAAAGACTCGGTGAAACCCTTCGCCAAACCTGCTGCCAGCACCGCGCAGGAGGCCACGCCATGAAGCGTCTGTATGTCATCGTGTTTCTGGTGATTGCTGCGACGGCGGCGCTCGGTCTGGCGATCGCCGAGCATTCCGGTTACGTGCTGGTTGCCTACAAAAGCTTCCGCTATGAGTCGAGTCTGTGGGCAACGCTGGCGCTGGTGGCGGTGTTATGGCTGCTCATCTGGGGCATCAAGGCGCTGGTCGAGCTGGTGCTGACTTCGGGTGGCGTAGTCAATCCGTGGTCGCGCCGCAACCGCAGTCGACGCGTACAAGTGGCGATCGAGCACGGTCAACTGGATCTGGCCGAAGGTCGCTGGGCCAGTGCCCAGCGCCATCTTTACCGGGCCGCCGAGGCCGAGCGTCAACCGTTGCTGTATTACCTTGGCGCCGCCCGTGCCGCCAACGAGCAAGGCAACTACGAGGAAAGTGATCGTCTGCTGGAGCGCGCCCTCGAACGTCAGCCTCAGGCTGAGCTGGCGATCGCCTTGAGTCATGCGCAACTGCAAACCGACCGTGGCGATACCGAAGGTGCGCTGGTGACCTTGCAGGCGATGCGCGAGCGTCATCCGCATAACGTTCAGACCCTGCGTCAGTTGCAGCGCCTGCATCAACAGCGTGGTGACTGGTCGGCGGTGATCCGCATGCTGCCCGAACTGCGCAAGGACAAGGTCCTGCCTCCTGCCGAACTGGCCGAGCTGGAGCGTCGTGCCTGGGGTGAGAACCTGTCGCTGGCGGCGCATCGCGAGGAAGATGGCGCGGTGGGTCTGCAGTCGCTCAATCGTGCCTGGCAGCAACTGACCTCGTCGCAGCGTCAGGAGCCTCCGCTGGTCCTGGCGTACGCTGAGCAACTGCGCCAGCTCGGCGCTCAGGTCGAAGCGGAAGAGGTGCTGCGCAACGCCCTCAAGCGCAAGTACGACAGTCACTTGGCGCGCCTCTATGGCCTGGTGCGCGGCAGTGATCCGACGCGTCAATTGCAAGCGGCCGAGGGCTGGCTCAAGGATCATCCCGCCGACCCGAGCCTGCTGCTGACGCTTGGTCGACTGTGCCTGCAAGCCAGTCTGTGGGGCAAGGCGAGGGACTACCTGGAAAGCAGCCTGCGTACGCAGCGCAACCCGGAAGCCTGTGCGGAACTGGCTCGATTGCTGGCCCGACTCGGCGATACCGAACGCAGCAACCAACTGTTCCAGGAAGGTCTGGGGTTGTTGGATGAGCGCCTGCTGGCCGCGCCTCTGCCGGTACAGGTTCACGCCTGAATGGACGAGGGAGTGCGCTCCCTCGCTCATGTTCTCGACTGAATAGTTACCGCTAATTCGCTTCTGAGGCAAAGTCCTACAGAGGCCTACTTCCTTTCCTCTCAAGCCTGTCGGGATTTCCCTACACTTCTGGTGAAGTGTCGTCAGCGGCCCGCCTTGAAAGGCCGCGTCCCTTTCCTCTACCGTAACTGCCTGTCTTTATTGTTACGGATAACCCATGTCGTTGACCTGCTCACGCTCCCTGTTTTTTATGGCTTTCACGGCGGGAACACTGGCGCTGGGAGCTTCCTATTACCTCGAGTACGCGGTCGGCCTGGTGCCTTGCAGCCTGTGCCTGGTGCAACGGCTTTTCCTGAGCATTCTCACCGTTTGCTGTGGCGTGGCGGCTGTGCATGGGCCCGGTCGTTTCGGTCTGTCGCTCTACTGGTCTGGCGCGTTGTCAGCCGCTCTGGGTGGAACGATGGCGGCCTGGCGGCAGGTGCTGCTGCAGAGTGATTCGATGCATCACCTGGCGCAATGCGCACCCAACCCGGAAGAGCTTTTCAGTTCTCTGCCCTGGCTCTGCGCCCTGGCGCGGATGTTCAACGACAGCGAGGATTGCGCGCAATTGTCCTGGACATTGTTTGACCTGAGCATTCCGGAGTGGAGCCTGCTGTTCTTCGTCGCGCTGTCGATCCTGGCGGTTTACCAGTTGCTGCGGCTGGCCTGGAGCGCTCTGCAACGACCGCTCAGCGGCGAAGCGTCGCACCGGGCGCTGCTCGGGGATTAAACACTTGTATGAACTTTCTCTCCTGCGTACCTTGAAGCCATAGGCGTGCGGGCATAATCTGGCCCGCACGTGTCATTGGATTTGTGTTGCTCGATGACGCTCTGCCTGGCCGCCTCTCAAAGCAATACCCACAAGAAGGGGCGCGGGAGTAGGGCAGCATGACCCACAAGGGAAGAGAGATCGCCATGCTCGAAAGTTGTCAGAATGCTCAGGAACGTTGGGGTGGAGTTCATCTGCTGATCGACCGCTGGCTCCAGGAGCGTGAGGAGCTGATCGCTGCTTACGACAAGCTGGGCGCAGAGCCTCAGTCGCTTTCCGTGGATCGAAAGCCCTTGCAGGAATTCTGCGGCGTGCTGGTCGATTACGTGTCGGCCGGGCATTTCGAAATCTACGAACAGCTGACGGGCGAGGCCAAGGCCTTCAACGACAAGCGCGGCCTGGAACTGGCCGAGACGATTTATCCGCGCATCGATGTCATCACGGAAAAACTGCTGGCCTTCAATGACCTTTGCGATGAAGGCAAATGCGTTGCCGAAAAATTCAAGGAGCTGGGTGGGCTGCTCCACGAGCGCTTCGAACTGGAAGACTGCCTGATCGAAGTGCTGCATACCGCCCACAAGGAAGAGGATTCGGTTCAGGCTTGAACCGACCCTGCAAGACACAAAAACGGTGCGCCAACAGCGCACCGTTTTTTATTGGGCGATCAACTGGTCGCGCCGCGCAATTCGACTTCGAACACCAGCGGTGTGAACGGCGCGATCAAGTCGCCGGCACCGTCGGCGCCGTAAGCCTGATCCGATGGAATCACCAATCGCCACTTCGCACCCACCGGCATGTTTTGCAGCGCGGTGCGCCATCCGGCGATCACGCTGTCGAGATTGAACCACTGAGGCTGAGTGTTCTGATCGAACACGGTACCGTCCGGCAGTCGACCGACATACAGCACCTGTACTTTTCCATCCGGGCCGGCCTTGGTGCCATTCCCCGGCGCCAGCTCTGTCAGCAGGATGCCGTCGGCCAACTCTTTCACTCCCGGTTTGGCTTTTTCGGCGGTGAGAAAACGTCGCTCGTTTTCCATCGCAGCTTCAGTCGACGGCATGGCGGCATGCTCGGCCGTCTGCGATTCGTGATCGGCCAGGATCTGCTCGATACGTGCCTCGCTCAGGGCCAGCGGCTTGCCTTGATAGGCCTGTTGCAGACCTTCGATCAATGCCTGGATCTGTAGCTGCGGCACTTCTTGACGCAGCCGTTCACCGAGGCTCGCGCCGAGACTGTAGGCCAGATCATGAGCATCGTTCGCGGTGTTTTTTTCGTCGGCCTGAACCGCCGAAAAGATCATGCAGAGGGATAAAAAAAAGTAGCGCGACATGGGCACTCTCCGTCCTGAATTGCGGTGGATTATGCCAGCGCGAACGTCTGCACCGGTGAACTGCTTTGAGCAATGTGCAGAAGTTTTTCGCAAGCCTGCAACCGAGTGCATTCGATACTGTCAACATGCCCTAGCGGCGGTAGCAGCAGAGGTCTAGTATGAGCCGCACTCACGTCAGCCAGGAGGTAAACCATGTCGGCCACCAAGAAGCCTGTAAATACTCCGTTGCACTTACTCCAACAGCTCTCGGGCAGCCTGCTCGAACATTTGGAAAACGCTTGCTCCCAAGCCTTGGCTGATGCTGAAAAACTGCTCGCCAAACTGGAAAAGCAACGCGGCAAGGCGCAAGAAAAACTGCACAAATCCCGCACCAAATTGCAGGACGCAGCCGCAGCCGGTAAAGCCAAGGCGCAGACCAAGGCCAAGGGTGCCGTGAAGGAACTCGAAGACCTGCTGGATGCGTTGAAGGATCGTCAGTCCGACACCCGCAGCTACATTCTGCAACTCAAGCGCGATGCCCAGGAAAGCCTGAAACTGGCCCAGGGTGTCGGTCGTGTTCAAGAAGCCGTCGGCAAGGCGTTGTCCCTGCGTTCGGCCAAGCCGGCAGCGGCGCCTGCGAAAAAAGCGGCCGCCAAACCTGCTGCAAAAGCCCCGGCCAAGGCACCTGCAAAAGCCCCGGCAAAAGCGCCAGTGAAAGCCGCCGCAAAACCTGCAGCGAAGAAACCCGCAGCCGCCAGCGCTGCAAAACCTGCGGCTAAAACCGTCGCGGCAAAACCTGCTGCCGCCAAGCCGGCTGCTGCCAAACCAGCGGCTGCCAAACCAGCTGCCAAGCCTGCCGCGAGAACCGCTGCTGCAAAAGCTGCTCCGGCGAAAACCGCAGTTGCCAAACCGGCTGCAAAACCAGCCGCCAAAACCGCCGCTAAACCGGCAGCAAAACCTGCGGCCAGAACGGCTGCTGCCAAGCCAGCAACCAAAACCGCGGCCAAACCGGTTGCCGCTAAACCTGCAGCGAAACCAGCCGCCAAGCCTGCGGTAAAAGCCGTGGCTAAACCTGCTGCAAAACCGGCCACCGCCGCCAAGCCTGCAACTACTGCGGCCAAGCCAGCAGCTACCGCTAAACCAGCAGCGGCTGCCGCCAAGCCAGCAGCGAAACCCGCCGCAAAACCTGCCGTGAAAAAACCTGCCGCTGCCAAGCCAGCTGCAGCGAAACCGGCTACTGCACCTGCTGCCAAGCCAGCCGCGCCGGCAACCCCGGCATCGACCGCAGCACCTGCATCCGCCGCCACTACCTCGACCACCACCGCGCCATCGTCGGCACCGGTGTCGAGCGTCGCCAGCAACCCGACCAGCGCTTCCTAAGCACCGGTCGCGGGGGGGGGGGGGCG